>DATINK010000143.1:0-11224 GCA_035474355.1 Chitinophagaceae bacterium
TACAATACCCGTTTGCATATCCTGCACATCACGACAGAAAAAGAATTGCAATTGTTCAGTAACCTGGTCCCGCTGCGGGAAAAAAATATCACGGCTGAAGTTTGTGTACATCACCTGCATTTCACGGCTGATGACTATCCCCGGTTGGGCAACCTGATCAAATGCAACCCTGCGATCAAAGCGCCTTACAATAAGGAGGCTTTATGGAAAGCGTTGCTGGATGACCGGCTGGATGTGATCGCCACGGATCATGCCCCCCATACCCTGGATGAAAAAAACAAAGCTTATCCAGAAGCGCCAGCGGGCTTGCCTCTCGTACAGCACCCTTTATTGCTGATGATCCATTATCACCAACAAGGAAGGATCAGTCTTGAAAAGATCGCAGAAAAAATGAGTCATGCCGTGGCCACCTGTTTCCGGATCCGGGACCGGGGTTTTATCAGGGAAGGATACCACGCTGACCTGGTTATTGTTGATCCTGCAGAAAAATGGACTGTTAAGAAAGACAACATTTTATATAAATGCGGATGGACTCCCCTGGAGGGAATGGTCTTTCCTGCTTCGATCAGCCATACTTTTGTAAATGGACATTTGGTTTATACGGGCGCTGACAACGGCGCAGGTAAAGGAATCGTCGATGAATCAGTAAAGGGGCAGCGGCTCCGGTTTGACAGGTAATTGATTATTCATTCATTCAAACATATTTATGCGTGCACTTATCCTTACGGCGCTACTCATCCCGGTGCTTTCTTTCGCCCAGAAAGCACCCGACCCGGGCCCCGTCAAAACGAATCCCAACTTCGGTTGTTCTGCTTCAGATCCGGACACGGTGAAAATGGGGATCGGGACGATCTGTACTTCCAAAAATGAAATTGAAATCCGGCTCAGGGCGGCCTATCACCCTACCCTTTCCCAGGATATGGCTGTTTTGAGTTTTAAAAACGGCAAATGGAAAGCAAAAATGATCAGGTTAAGGCCGGGAACTTTCGGGTTGAGACTTGAAACCGTTTCTTTTGTAGAAGAAGTACATTTCGCAAAGTCCAACCGGGTTTTTTTCGATTCCTTGTTCCTGGTACTGAAAGAGAATAATATTTTCCTGCTCCCGGATCAATTAGAGCTCGGTAAAAATATCCAGGTCTCCGATGGCACCGATTATACCATTACTTATAATGTGCGGGGGAAATACAGGACATTCCGGTATAATAATCCCGAGATCTACCTGCAGCAATTCCCGGATGAACCTGCATACAGGCAATTGAAAGTGATCATCAGTACGATGATGCGGATATTTGAATAATCAACGGATCCATGCAGATCGATAAACAATCATTCAGCGACATATCAGTCTTTCACCAGGAAGAAGAATTCTCCATCTTTCACAAATTGAATTTTACACGTACGATCGGTGGCAAGGAATGGTTGCGCAAATTTTTCAGTGAGCCATTCAATGACCTGAAAAAAATAATCGGCACCCAGAAAGTGATCCGCACACTGATGGAACACGTTGAAGACTGGCCCAATGATATCAGCAACGGGACCTTATTGGTGATGGAGAAATTCCTGGATTACAGTCTCGATCCCATCCCGGATAATCAAAATACATTCAAGAGCAACCTGTATGCATGGTTGCATAGTGAAGACTATTCAATGGTCAGGTATTCCATCACTCACTTCGCGGATTTTTACAGGGGCATCAGTAAAGTGGCGGCCCTGCTCAATGACCCGGCTCTTCCTCCCAGTATCAGCTTATATATTGACCGGATCAACCGGGTGTTGAAAGTAATTCCTCTTCAAAAGTTATCAGCTTCTTTACCTGGTGAAAAATTTTCGAAAAAAATAAATCTCTACTTCGGGTATCATTTAAGAGGCCGGTACAGAACAGATACCCTGGAACTGATGGACATTTTCAGCCGGCTGGATGCCTGGTATTCCATGGCGGTGGCCATGAAAACGTATGGACTCAGTTTCCCTGAATTCATTGAACAATCCAGCCCCCTGGTAGACGCAAAGGGTTTATACCATATATTATTACACAGGCCGGTGGCTTATGACCTGCAGATGAGCCCCGATCATAATTTCCTTTTTCTCACCGGCGCCAATATGGCCGGTAAAAGCACCTTGATCAAATCGGTAGGTTCTGCCGTGTTTCTTGCGCATATCGGGATGGGTGTTCCGGCCAGTCATATGCGCCTGACACTTTTCGATGGATTATTAAGCAATATCAACGTGGAAGATAATATTGCTAAGGGTGAAAGCTTTTTCTTTAATGAAGTGCAGCGGATCCGTAATACCATTGAAAAAATAAATGACGGAAGAAAATGGCTGGTACTGATCGATGAACTTTTCAAAGGCACCAATGTACAGGACGCCATGAAATGTTCCAGCACGGTGATCAAGGGCCTGATCAAAATAAAAAATTCTTTATTTATCCTGTCGACCCACCTCTACGAGATCGGTGAAGAATTAAAAGTCTACCCGAATATTTCCTTTAATTATTTCGAAACCACGGTGAAAGATGACCAGTTGGAATTCAGTTACCAATTGAAGGAGGGTATCAGTGATGACCGGATCGGTTATGTGATCCTTAGGCGCGAGAAAGTCGTGGAAATGCTGGATAAATTATAGCAATGGTATTAACAGAATTCTTAGAATAGCAAGACAACATCTTTCTTAAATTGTGCCGATGAAACTGCCCTTCCTCAGCATCCTAATTACCCTTTCTTTCCTCTCCGTTAGCGCCCAAAGCAAGATAGATGTCTTGCATTATAAATTTGCCATCGAACTCAGTGATGCAAATGACAGTATTCATGGGATTGCCACCATCACTTTCGTCATTCAGGAACAGGTCGGCAAAACACCGTTGAATTTGATTATGCTGGACCTGGAACCCGTCAAGGACAAAAAAAGGGGTATGCAGATAATCCGGTTTGAGAAAACTTCCATGAATAAAGCCGGCCCTTTGTACAAATACAGTAATTCAGGCAAGTTACTTTTTCATTGTGCTGAGGATGTCCAGGTCGGAGATACAGTCAGCGTGGCCATATCCTATAGGGGCATACCCTCCGATGGCCTTATTATTTCAAAAAATAAATTCGGGAACCGGACATTCTTTGCAGATAACTGGCCCGACCGGGCACATTTTTGGATCCCGGTCAATGAAGATCCTGCAGATAAGGCTTCATTCGAATTCCTGGTTACGGCTCCCCTACACTACCAGGTGGTTGCAAATGGTTTCCTGGTGGAGGAAACCAACCTTTCTCAAAACCGGAGATTCACGCACTGGAAAGAAGACATTCCGCTATCTACAAAGATCATGGCCATTGGTGTAGCAGACTTTGCAGTAAATTATACGGGGAATGTTGGCTCTGTTCCTGTTTCTACCTGGGTGTATCCCGAAGATCGTGAAAGAGGGTTTTATGATTTTGAGATCGCGAAAGATGTGCTTGCCTGGATGGTCGGTTATATCGGCCCCTTTCCTTATCAAAAACTCGCCAATGTTGAATCTACTACCCGTTTCGGCGGAATGGAAAATGCCGGAGCCATTTTTTATAATGAAAAAGAAGTTACAGGTATGCGGGTCCAGGAATCGACGATTGCCCATGAGATCGCTCACCAATGGTTTGGGGATATGGCAACTGAAAAAAAATATGCTCATCTCTGGCTCAGTGAAGGATTTGCAACTTATTTCAGTCATTTGTACCTGGCTTCTAAATATGGAGAGGCGAGGTTGGATAATGAAATGGAATCCAACCGTGGCAAGATCATCGACTTTGTGAAAACCAGTAACCGGCCTGTCGTGGATTCCCTGTCAGCCACCATGGATCTGCTGAATGCGAACAGTTATGATAAAGGCTGCTGGTTCCTGCACATGCTGCGAACTCAATTAGGAGATTCTGTTTTCCGGCAAGTGATCAGGACCTACTATTCAAAATTTGCGGGAGCCAATGCTGATACAAAGGATTTTCAATCGGTGGCGGAGGCTGTTTCCGGTAAGAACCTGGAGGTTTTTTTCAAACAATGGTTATATACACCCGGCATACCCGATCTGAAAGTAAAGTGGACTTATGCTGCAAACGATAAAAAAATTTTAATAACGGTTGAACAAGTACAAAAACAATTATTTGAATTCCCCCTGGACCTGAGGGTGGTTTCGACAGATGGGAGTTCAGCAGTACATTCAATTTCTATTACTAAACAAAGTCAGCAGTTCAGTATACCCGCCAATGAGAAACCGGCCCGGTTGACGTTGGATCCCCGAACGGTTCTGCTTTTCGAAGCTGTTATTTCATCAAATAATTAGCGGGGCCGGTCATGCTTCATTTTTCAAATTTGTAACTTGCCCGATTAAACAGAAAATTATCTATGGTACACCCGGTTGTAAAGGAATCTAAACATATTCTTAAAAGGATCCTTATCGGGGTAGCGACCGGTGTATCGGGTGCAGCCATCATTTATTTCCTGGGCTATAACCGGCACCCGAAGGTCTCCGAAGAAGAGATCAAGAAAAACACGATCAGGGTTTGGAAAACATTTGTAGAAGAAGAAAACAATATGATTACAGGATTTGATTCAAGCGTCGCCAGGCTCAACAGGTCTCTGTTCAATGACAAAGAGATAAGCAAGAAAAAAACTGCATTACAGGTACAGCGAAATGAAGACAGCCTGTTATATGTCCGGTCATTGGATGGACTCGAAAAATTCCGGAAAACTAAACATATTGATGAAAGTTTTGCGATCCTGTTAGGCACAAGGATAGCCTACCAAAAAGAACACAGGGATGCCCGGATGGATTATGAAAGCAGGTTTTCCGCATTGATCCTTGATTCCACCAGGAATGATTTCCAAAAAAACCAGGAGATCCTGTCATTGAATGAGGATTATAACAAGCGGATGCAAAATCTTACTGAAAGAATTGGCCGGAGTATTGAAGACCTGTCGTCCTTATTGACCAAGAAATTCGAATACTCCTTTTCCATGGATGATTTCAGGTTCAACCCGTTCTACCAGACATTGAAAAAAGCGAAAAGCCAGCAGCCCAAACCCCCTGAAGTAGCACCGAATCCCGATAAAAAGAAGCCTGACCTTCCCAATTAATAAAACATCTTTCTAAAGACTGTTTTTTGTAGTGGTTTCAGTAAATTGAAAAACATTCAATTCAGCCATGTATGGGTAAAGCCCTCTCGAAGGAAAGCAGGAAGTTAATGAAGGACATCGGCATCGGGATCATTACTACTGTCATAGGCGCCACGCTTATTTATTTTCTTGGGTTTCACAATAAAAAACCTCCATTAAGCAAGCTGGAACGGGAAGATATTGCCGTGGATACCTGGAAAACTTATACAACTGTTGAAAATATATATATTGATGCCAGCGCTTCTTTGATGCAGGAAGCAGTGCAGGAACTTGATTTCGCAGATGTTTCCACGGAAGCGGCGGCTGCTTCACAGAAATTTCAAACCAGCCTGAATGATATAATAGGTATCGAAGGCATTGACAAGAGCTTCCTTTCGTTTATCAAAAGCCGGTTAGCGACGGATAAGATTCAAAACGATGAAACAACTGCATTTTATAAAAAACTAACAGAAGAGAAGGGTAACTGGACCCAGGCTCCGTTAACAGATACGCTCAAAGCACGCTTTACCCGTTTTGCACAAGCTACCACTGCCCGGTTCATCCAGTCTGCACCTGAGATTGAAAATCTTTCTAAGAAGTTTGCAAAGATGTATAGCCTTCCGTTCAATATCAATGATTTCCTGGTCATCCAGGCAGCCAAATACAGGAAAGCGATTTTCAACCCTGATTTTGAAAAAAAGAATGGCACAAACCTTCCCCCTGACGAAACCTCAGCCGTGGATAAAAACGGAGGAGAAGCCATTGATATGGGTCAGCCTGCAAAGCTTTCGAAACAATACCTGGTGTCTAATTGGCAATCGGGTAATGCCAGTATTAGCCTGCGAGCCGATGGTAAAATGAGCTGGTCCATTCCTGCAGACAGCACAGAAGCAAAAGGAAACTGGACATTGAAAGATGAACAGTTGGTAATGAACATTACCCGTCATCCTGTATCAGGGAAACCTGCAAAATGGGTATTTAAGGTCTCTGGGGTAATGACAAGATCATTTACAATTACAATGGATACGATCCCCTATAAAACATATACGCTGATACGTAAATAGGTAATGAATTTCAAATCAAACAACAAATGAGTACTGAACTAAGTGAAGCCCCGGCCCCAGGTTCCTCCCATATGAGGAATATGATCATCGGCATCACCACTACTGTAATCGTCAGCGGTTTGGTGTACCTGCTGGGCTTCAGCGGGAAAAAACCAAGGACAACGAAGCTGGAAAAAGAAAAAGCAACTACGGAAGCCTGGAAAACATATGTAACCATAGAAAATGATTATGCAAAAAGCACGACCCTTCTGATGAGGGATGCTTCACAGTTTAAAAGCTACCAGGAACTTTACCAGGCGGTCCTGAAAGAGTCCGGAAGGTTCATGGACGGAATGCAGCGGCTGATGAAGAAAAAAGATATGGACCCGGATATGGTCACTGTTTTAAAAAGAAGAGCCGACAACGAGAAATCAACACTTCCGCGATTTGAGAAATTAATGCTGGGCTGGGATGACCTGGTGAAAAGAGCCATGGAAGATAAACTGACTGAGCAACAGGCAAAGGATTCATTAGTAGCTCAGTCAAAAGATTATGAACAAAGAAATAAGGGAACGATGGAAAGGGCACTTACCGAAATAGAATCTTTAGCCAATACCCTGTCGAAAAGATATGACCAGCCATTCAATATTGATGATTTTATTGTCATACAGATCTATAAATACAAAAAGGACATCTACAGTGTCCTTGCCACCGAGAAAAAAGATTCCACTTTGCCGGAAAATGTAACGAAAGATTACCTGGTGGGGAAATGGAGAACCTTTAGTGCCACGATCACGCTTCGACAGGATAATTCATGGTCATGGTATTCGCCGGCTGACAGTTCAGAAGCTATCGGCACCTGGGATTTGAAGTATGGTCAACTGGTTTTACAGGTGGAGAAGCATCCGAAACTTGCCGGGAAAGGAAAATGGGCTTTTAATCTTTCGACTGTCACGGATACTTCTTTTTCCATGTATTTATCAACAGAGCCTTATAATTTTTATCCGTTGGTTCGGATCAGGGAATAGGAATTCACCCATCTTTTTTCCATAAAACACTTTTCAAATACAGTCTTTTCCCCTTTTTTAACCATCATGACCCGTCTATCTTCAATTCATGCTGGTCAGGACATTTGGCAGTGCTGTATATGGCGTGGAAGCGATCTCCATAACCATTGAGATCAATTGGATGGTTACCGGGAAGGATCCCACCATCGTCGGACTTCCGGATAATGCCATCAAAGAAAGTTTGCAAAGGATCGAAAGCACGATCAAAACCAGGGGTTATATGATGCCCCGCACGAAATTGCTGATCAACATGGCCCCCGCCCATATCAGGAAAAGCGGTACAGCCTTCGATCTCCCGATCGCGATAGGGATCTTATATGCATCTGAACAATTAAAAAACAAAGATGTACTTGAAAAATATGTGATCATGGGTGAATTGAGTTTGGATGGAGAAGTACGTTCCATCAAGGGTGCACTACCCATTGCCATCCAGGCCAGGAAAGAAGGATTCAAGGGCGTTATTGTTCCCCGTACCAATGCCAAAGAAGCGGGGATCGTCAATAATCTCCAGGTCTATGGGATCGGTGATATCAATGAACTGATCTCCTTTTTTGAAAGCAATGAAACCGGGCTTGAGCCCGTGGTGGTGAATACGAGAGAAGAGTTCATGCATTCACAATACGATTTTGAAATTGACTTTGCGGAAGTAAAAGGACAGGAGAATATCAAGCGGGCATTGGAGATCGCAGCGGCGGGCGGGCATAATGCCATCCTGATCGGCCCGCCGGGTGCGGGAAAGACCATGCTGGCAAAAAGAATGCCCACCATCCTTCCACCACTCACTTTACAGGAAGCATTGGAGACAACCAAGATCCATTCAGTGGCGGGAAAACTGGCTGAAAATTCAACCCTGATCGCAAGAAGACCTTTTCGTTCACCCCATCATACGATCAGTGATGTTGCACTCGTAGGAGGCGGAGGCATTCCGCAACCGGGTGAAATTTCATTGGCCCATCACGGAATTTTATTCATGGATGAATTACCGGAATTTAAAAGAACGGTGTTGGAAGTCATGCGCCAGCCCATGGAAGAAAGAAAAGTGACGATTTCAAGAGCAAAGATTGCTGTAGATTTTCCGGCTTCATTCATGTTAATTGCTTCCATGAATCCATGTCTCTGCGGGTTCTACTCGCATCCCGATAGGGATTGTACCTGTCCTCCTGGGGCAGTTCAGAAGTATTTAAACAAAGTTTCCGGCCCTTTGCTTGACAGAATAGACCTGCATGTAGAGGTAACGCCAGTGGCATTCAGTGAATTATCTGCAAATAGACCATCGGAAAATTCCGCTACCATTCGAGATAGAGTTATTAAAGCGAGGGATATCCAGGCAGAAAGATATAAAGACCATTCTGGCATCTATTGCAATGCCCAAATAACCAGCAAAATCTTGAAAGAGATCTGTGTAATTAACCAGGTTGGTGCCAACTTATTGAAAACAGCAATGGAAAAACTCAATCTCTCTGCAAGAGCTTACGACCGGATTCTCAAGGTTTCCAGGACAATTGCCGACCTAGATTCCAGTGAGGAGATCAGGCCAGAGCATTTAGCTGAAGCTATTCAATACAGAAGTCTGGATAGAGAAGGTTGGGCGAGGTGACACTAATGGATGATCACATTTTGCAAGCGATAGGCAGCGTAAAAATGCAATGAATCCGGAAATTTACGCATTCGATAGCTGCCGAGAATCGGAAATGGAATACCTGATGAAAAAGACCAATTATCAGAACCAAAAAACGAGAACGTGGCTCAATTAAGACGGCAGTTGAATATTTTTTCTGATATAAATATCAAGGCAATCGGAAGAACAAAATAACAGATCCTGTTTATCCGGATGAGAGATGGCGTTTTCCATTTCATTGATCAGCATCCGGCAAACAGGGTCAATATAAAAAGGTGGCTGGTCAATGCTTAATTCATATACCTCAATTTCGTCAGCCAGATTCTTAAATTGATGGTTTCCTCTTGTATCAAATCTGAACTTCTCTGGATTTGTCAATGCGTTTTTAAATTCGCTGGAACAGCAAAAACTGCCGGCGTTTGCATGTGCGGCGATCCTTGCTGTCAAATTAATCGTGGTTCCGAAATAATCATTATTCCGCTTTAAAATCGTACCGTAATGAAGCCCCCCATGAAGCTGGAGAAAATTGTTACGGCCAGAAGTTTTTTGTAACAGTAATATTGCTGTTGCCAACAAATGATCAGGCGATGAAGAGACGATCAGGACCTCGTCACCGGTGCGTTGGTGCAAATGACTATCCCCTGCCAAACTCTCTTTTACAATTTCAAGAAAAGCATCAATCAAATCTGCAGCACCGGCGCCTCCATGCATTTCTGTCATCGCGGTATAGCCAGAAAGATCCGCTATCAATAAAGCGACATTTTGCTCCATAAACCTGATTTGTGGTAGAAAGATAGCTGATAAATGGCGGATGCGAGTTCAACTTTTTCCTTAGGTTAGTATGTTATCGTAAACCCTGCACCCAAGCCCATATCACTGTCATAGTGGGTAGAAAAGGAAATATATTTGGTAGCGATATACCTGAACCCAGCCATGTATTCTTTATCTGTATTGATCATCCAGGCAAACCGGAGCCGGGGTGTAACTGGAATATCTACCCTTGATAACTGAAACCGAAACTTCCCGTTGCCGTCTACTCTCAGATCAGCTATAGTTAAGGTAGGCAGTGTATAGGCAATACCGGCAGCCACGGTTTTCCGGTCATTCTTATTACTTTTCTGTCCGAACCAGTTTTTCCCTTCACTTCCAAACAAGTTTTTAGGGCCGCCTTCAACTTTATAATGGTAATCAAAACCTATATAAGGATACCACCACTGCATCTTACCAAGGTAACGTCCAAGCATTGTTTCACTTTCATAGCCGTGCATATCATGATAGCCTAAATGCCACATAGTACTAACTTTCCACCGGGTATTTGCGAACATAGCTTCTCCGTCACTGCCATTGTATTCCACACCAACCCTGGCCATAAAATGGAACATTCTATCGTCTGCAAATAATTTGCGTTGCGCAAATTTTGAATTTGGAATTTCCGGGTTGACTGGTGAGTTTTCATAACTGACTATCCTGCCCATTCCACTCATCATGTGATATAATATATGACAATGAAAGAACCAATCCCCTCCTGGCTCTGTAGCTGCAAACTCTATGGTATCTCTTTCCATAGGCATTATGTCAATAATATTTTTCATCGGCGAATACTCACCTTGCCCATTGAGTAACCTGAAATCATGCCCATGCAGATGCATGGGATGGCGCATCATACTATTATTGTAAAGAATGATTCTTACATTTTCATCCTTCTTAATTAGGATCTTATCTGATTCTGAAACTACTTTGTTATCCAGACTCCAGACATAGCGGTTCATGTTTCCTGTGAGATCAAACTTTAATTCTTTAATGGGAGCCTCTTTAGGAAGCGATGTTTTCGTCATTGCCTTTAACATTGTATAGTTCAAGGTTACAATATCAGTGGTTTCGTTTTCCATATTCATTCCCTGCATACTCTTAGTATTGGGCATTTGCATATCATGCCCTTGTGTTGTATCCTTTTTGTTTTCCTCGCCGGTAATTTCAGGGTACATAACCGTATTCATATCCATACTTTGAGTGCTCATTTCCATACCCATTGGCATCAAATTCCCATTCATGCCCATCATATTATTCATCATTTTCATCCCTGCAAAGTATTTAAGCTTTGGTAGTTTTTGAGCTGCCATCTTCATCCCGCTTCCTAACCACAACGAAGCTGATTTGGTGCGGTCTTCGGGGGTAACTAGAAATTCATAACTCATATTATCAGGGATGGTTACAATAACATCATAGGTTTCGGACACGGCAATAATTAGCCTGTCTACCTCTACAGGTTCCACATCATTCCCATCTGTGGCTACTACTGTTATTTTACCACCTGAGTAACTAAGCCAGAAATACGAAGAAGCTCCTGCATTAGCAATACGCAATCTTACTTTATCGCCTGCCTT
>DATINK010000144.1:0-7851 GCA_035474355.1 Chitinophagaceae bacterium
AATGTATTGAAGCAGGCGCTTCCGATTATATAACCAAACCCGTTAAAGTAGACCAGCTATTATCCCTGATGAGAGTTTGGTTGTACAAATAATAATCATGAAGTCTAATCCCTTGCCAGATCCTTTAAAACCCGATATCAAGATCCTCGTGGTGGATGACAGGGAGGATAACCTTTTTTCGATAGAGGCTATCCTGGAAAAGGATCATTACACGATCGTTAAAGCAAATTCCGGCAGGGCGGCGTTGAAGATATTACTGAGCCAGCATGATTTTTCCCTGATCCTGATGGATGTCCAGATGCCGGACCTGGGTGGTTTTGAAACGGCCACTATTATCTATGAGCGGGATAAACTCAGGAATATCCCCATCATTTTTATTACTGCGCATAATTATGATGAAGATTATATTTTCAAAGGTTACCGGATGGGCGGCGTGGATTATATATACAAGCCGATCAACCCGGAATTATTGCGGGCAAAAGTGGGCGTGTTTGTAGAGTTATACAGGAAAAACTTGCAATTGCTCCAGCATGAACGAAAATTAATGGCCACGAACCGTTCCCTACAGAAAGAGGTTGAAGAACGAAAGATCTCGGAAGAAAAGGTGCAAAGCCTGAACCAGCAATTAATAGAAAATAATGCTCACCTGCAGGCCATGAACGAGGAACTGGATCGTTTTGCTTATGTGGCTTCCCACGACCTCCAGGAGCCTTTGCGGAAGATCATGGTATTCAGTGATAAGATCCTGATGAAATCCGATCATGACCTCGATACCCGTAAATATTTCCAGAAGATCATTCAGTCTTCCCGGAGAATGCAATCCCTGATCAATGACCTGCTGAGTTATTCAAGGCCTTCCATGATACCGGCAGATTTAACCGCTACTGACCTGAATCAAATTGTGAAAGACGCAATCACTGAAATGGAAGTAGAGATTGAAAAAACGGGTGCTACTATCCATGTGGGAAAATTACCGGAAGTCTATGGCGTGCCCAGCCTGTTATGGCAATTGTTTTATAACCTGATCAATAATGCCCTTAAGTTCAGAAAGAGTTCAGTAATACCTAATATCCATATTGAATCACATGAGGCCGGATCCATGCGGAAACGTTTCCCGGAGAGAGGTATTAATGGCGGCAAGTATCATTTGATATCCGTTACAGATAATGGCATCGGTTTCGATCCTAAATATGCAGAAGAGATATTTGTTGTTTTTAAAAGGCTGCATAGTTATCACGAATATGAAGGAACCGGTGTAGGATTATCCATTTGTAAGAAGATCATAGAAAAGCACCACGGTTTCATCACGGTAGAAACGCATCCCGATAAGGGCAGTTCTTTTTTGATCGGGTTCCCTGAAAGTATTAACTACGAAGTACGAAGTACGTAGCAGCGTCTGCATTTTCGTATTTCGCACTTCGTAGTTTGTAGTTTTTACCTGGAGGCCATGTCAAACTTGCTGAATATATTCCTTACACTCTTCTGTATCTCATCATCTGTGATCCTGGAATAATTCAGGGTTTCTGTAGTCCAGCCCTGCCAGACGGTCTTATCAAGATTGGCATCCATCAGGGATATTGAAACGGTTCCTTCTTTTACCGGAACATCGTAGGAATTATAGCCCAGGAATTGAGAAGGATAATAGACTGTTGCCCAGCGTTTACGGAAAGGATTATAATATACACGGCTGAAAGGCTGCGAATAAACGGGGTCCGACCTTTGTTCCACAGTCCTTTCTACCAGTACATCATAACTGACAAGAACATCCGGATTATCTGTCGACTCTCTCCACCCTATTTTTGTCAATTCCGCATTGACCGCATTTTTTACGCTGGGATCAGCATAAGATACGGGCCTTGCTGTCTGATCAGTTTCACTTGCCCTGGTTTCCACCCACATATATGTCTTGTAATTTGAAAAATTGACTGTATCGTCTTTCTGGACATATACAGGGCTTGAGCAGGATAAAAGTATTCCACCCATGAACAGGGCTGCTAAAACAATTTTCATCTTTTTCATAATTACCTCCTTCTTTTCGTTCAAGCAGTAAATCACAAAAACTGTTCCGGGAGATTGCGGGGTACATCGAAATAGTATTCCCTTTGTGAGGAAATTTATGCTCAATAAATTATTCATTCAAAAATTCTATATGTCATAAACATTATTAATCAAAGGCAAAGCATACCAGCATTCAACTGGCAACGTATTCGTATCAGTATAGAAAACATTTCATATGGAAAAGAGAAACAAAGTTGAGAACCAGGATCCGAAAAAATCACATCAGCCCGGAAACCCGTACGATGGGAATTCATCAACAGAAGAAAAAAAGAAAGGTTTCAAAGAAGGAAACAAAAATGACAACCTGAATGATGATGAAGACAGGGACCAGCCGGAAACAGCTAATAAGCAAAACCCGAAACAAGAACGGGGAAATTCTTAAGATGAGATCAGGGACAACAAAAAAATTATCGGGTAATTGTTCCCCATTTAGTTTTTGTAACCTATTAATTTTCAAGCTATCCGTTTTAGGCATGGATTTTTCAATATATGTGCAGGCTCGTTTAAATAATCCTGGTACCTCAAACAATATGATTAACCTTTAAAATTAAAAGTTATGTTACGCTGGACTTTAATATTTCTTGTAGTTGCTATTATCGCAGCAGTCTTTGGATTCGGCGGTATTGCGGCAGGAGCAGCATCGATTGCCAAGATCCTTTTCTTCATATTCTTAGTGTTGTTCCTTGTCTCGTTGATCTTCGGACGTTCGAGATCCGCAGACATATGACTCAGAAAACAGGACGATTACATATCAGGGGCTTGACCGACCGGCGTTTATGCGCCGGTCATTTTTTTATTAACCAGCATCTTGTGGCATACTAATTTCTTAATAATTAAAAAAAACATATGAAAGCGATCTGGAGCGGTGCCATCGGCTTCGGCCTGGTGAATATCCCTGTAAAAATTTTCAGTGCTACGCAGGCGAGTACCCTGGACCTGGATATGCTGGACAAAAAAGATCATTCCAATATCCGCTTCCAGCGTGTCAATGCGAATACAGGCAAAGAAGTGCCGTGGGAAAATATCGTGAAAGGCTATAAGGTGAACGATCAATATGTCGTACTCGGGGATGAGGATTTTGAAAATGCCAGCCCGGAAAAAACACAAATGATCAATATTGAGGAGTTCATTGACGAGAAAGAGGTTGATACGATCTATTATGATACACCCTATTACCTGCAACCCGAAAAATCAGGTGTCAAAGCCTATGCCTTGTTAAGGGAAGCATTGAAAAAAACAGGCAAAGCAGGATTGGGAGCCTATGTATTACGTAACCGGGAAAGTCTTGTCCTCATCAGGCCGGCTGGCAAAATTTTGATCCTGGAAAAAATAAGGTTCAAAGAAGAGATACGGGATCCATCAGAGATAAAAGTTGCGGTTGGTGAAAGTAAATCATCAGAACTGAAAATGGCGATACAATTGATCAAACAACTGAGTACCGAGTTTGACATTGAAAAATACAAGGATACCTATTCTGCCAAATTGCTGAAGCTGATCAAAGCCAAGGCCAGGGGTAAGAAATTCGCTCCTTCTCCCCTTCGTGTGGTACATTCCCGGACCCGTGACCTGATGTCGCAATTGAAAGCCAGCCTTGGATCTTCGAAGCGAAAAGCATCTTAATGGCCCTCTCTGCGTACCATAAGAAAAGAAATTTCAAGAATACGCCTGAACCCCGGGGCGATGCCGCCAGGTCAAAATCTTTTCGGTTTGTCGTACAACGTCATAATGCTTCTCACCTGCATTATGATTTCCGGCTGGAATTGGGAGGCGTGCTGAAAAGCTGGGCAGTTCCCAAAGGCCCTTCCATGAACCCGGCTGATAAAAGACTGGCAGTCATGGTAGAGGATCACCCCTCCAGTTATATTTATTTCGAAGGAACGATACCGGAAGGAAACTACGGAGCGGGTACCGTTGAGGTATGGGATAAGGGATTGTTTTTCCCGGTGAATAAATTAATTGAAAAAATATCTGAACGGCAGGCCTTACAGGATTTATCAAAAGGTGAATTGAAGTTTGTGATGATGGGTGATAAACTGCAGGGTGAATTCGTGCTGGTCAGGTTGAAAGATGAAAAGAACTGGCTACTGATCAAACACAAAGACGAATACGCCCTCTCCCTGAAATATAACCCTGAGAAATATTCAAAACAAGCAAAGGCAGAAAAGAAAAAACCCAGTAAGGAAAATGCGGGCCGCAAGAAGAAATAATACAAACTTTATCAAACCCATGCTGGCCACCGCCACGGACCAGGCATTTGACCATAAAGAATGGATCTTTGAATTGAAACTGGATGGTTACCGGGCGATCGCCGAGATAAGCGGAAAAAAAATAAAATTATATTCCCGCAATGCGATCGACCTGTCTGTGCAATTTCCTTCATTGATCCCGGCGCTTGAAAAGGCCGGCATGGATGTCATCCTCGATGGAGAGATCGTGCTCTTGGATGAAAAAGGTAAAGCCAATTTCCAGGAGCTTCAGAACTATACAGGCAATTCTTCTCTACAACTTGTTTATTTTGTATTTGACATCCTCAGCTTAAAAAAAAACGACCTGAAAGACATGGCGTTGCTCGAAAGAAAAAAAATACTGAAGAAAATCATAAAGCGGTCCGGGATGATCCGTTATTGCGACCATATCGAGAAAAGAGGAATTGATCTTTTTAATATTGTACAGGAAAGGAACGGGGAAGGGATCATGGCCAAAAAAAAGGATAGTCTATATGTTCCGGGGATTCGTACGCGGGAATGGTTGAAGATCAAAAATCATAAGAGCCAGGAGGCTATCATCATCGGTTATACCGAACCCAAAGGCAGCCGCAGCCATTTTGGGTCTTTAATACTGGCTGAATATGAAAAAGAAAAGTTGAAATATATCGGGCATGTGGGTACCGGTTTCAACGATAGCACCCTTCGTATATTAATGGAGAAAATGCGTCCCCTGGTCATGGTCAGCTCCCCGCTGGATAAAAAGATAAAGACTAATAGCCCGGCAACCTGGTTAAGGCCCAAACTGGTGGGCGAAATAGGATTCACTGAACGCACAAAAGATGGTATCCTTCGTCATCCTGTATTCAAAAGATTACGCGCTGATAAAAAAAGTAAAGGAGTGAAGGCTGAAGCCGAGAAAATACTACCGCTTAAAAAAGTTTTACGTTCTTTAAATAAACAGGCATGAAAAAGGACAGTAAAGGGTTTACAAATCTTGAAAAGATCTATTGGCCCAAAGAAAAGATCACGAAAGGCGACCTGATCAGGTATTATGAAAGTATGGCTGAATGGGTATTGCCTTACCTGAAAGA
Organism: Chitinophagaceae bacterium; assembly: GCA_035474355.1. GTDB lineage: Bacteria > Bacteroidota > Bacteroidia > Chitinophagales > Chitinophagaceae > DATINK01. The sequence goes on from DATINK010000144.1 coordinate 5,357, forward strand.
TCGTCCCTTATCGCTGAAACGGAATCCGAACGGTATCCTGGATGAAGGTTTTTATCACAAGGATGCCGGGGATATCGCACCTGCCTGGATGAAAACTTCAAATGTCCGTTCTGCTTCTACCGGGAAGATCGTACACTACCTGGTATGTAATAATGTCAAAAGCCTTTTATTCATTGCCAACCTGGGGTGTATTGAAATGAACCCCTGGAATTCAACGATACAGAAGCCGGATCACCCGGATTATATTGTTATTGACATCGATCCTTCAGCGAAAAACAGCTTTGAAGAAGTGATCACGGTCGCGCAAGCCGTTAAAGAGGTGTTAGATGCCGGTAAAATTCCGGGTTGCTGCAAGACTTCCGGAGCCAGCGGACTTCATATATACATACCTCTCCACAAGAAATACCGTTACGAAGAAGCACGGGAATTTGCAAAGATCATTGCCCTGTTTACCCAGGAACAGGTGCCGGGCATCAGTACGCTGGAAAGATCTCTTTCAAAACGCAGTAATAAACAAATTTATATTGATTATCTGCAAAATAGCCGTGGTCAAACCCTGGCTTCCGCATATAGTGTAAGACCCAGGCCAGGCGCTACGGTTTCAGCTCCCCTGGATTGGAAAGAAGTAAAGCCGGGCCTGCATCCCTCCCAGTTTACTATACAAAATATGTTACAGAGGGTGAGGAAGAAAGGAGACCTGTTCAAAGCGGTTTTGGGAAAAGGCGTTGATATCAACAAAGCATTACAAAAACTTGAAAAAGTAAATTTCTGAAAGGGCCATCAATTTAGTTGTTGGGGCAGGATGAGGGATCTCATTGCTTCAGCACAATGCCTGCAGGTTTCAGCACATAATATATTGTCATAAGCATTCGGGTACCTTTCACATTCCTCAACACATTCCCGGCAATACAGGATGCATTGCAGGGCAGCTTCAGGGACGGCGGTGGATTTATTAATAAGCTTGCAAACAACGGTAAAACATGCGTGCGCACATTCCCGGCATTTTTTCATTAATTCTTCCCCGGATAAACGATACCTGAGCTCAGCACGAATGCAGGTCTCACAGAACATCCAGGCTTTCAGACAGGCCCTGATATAATTATCCGCTTTTCTTTTTGTCATCGCAGGGTGCTTTTTTGGATATTTCCTCAACCAGTTTCATAAACCGCGTCACGGTAGGATCCGCGTAAGTGCCGTATGCATCGGTGATGGTTCCTTTTTTGCCATCCATGGTGCGGATCGCATAGAGGATTGAATTCTCATCCGGATCGCTGGCCCCTTCAAACCGGTAAAAATCGGTGATCTCAATTTCTTCAGGTGTATATATATGATCAGAATGATCGTCCGTCATTCCGTTTTCAACCACCCTGAAATTGAGCGTGTACCCTTCCCCCACCAGTTTATTGATACAGGTGGCTGGGGTTTTCATATCCTCGGTCGTGGAATTCATGATCATGTGGCAATTTAGAGCAATAAGGGGACTATTAATAGTCCCCTAAAACAATCATATTATTTTATGCAAGTTGAGTATCTCTTAACTCCTTGATCTTATCATGCGATCTTTTAAGTCTGGATTTTTGATCCATGATCAGTTGGCGGACTTCCGGGTTCATTTCCGCATCAGAAGTCAATGCTGAGTTATATGCCCGCTGGGCTGCATCTTCCCCAAATTCACAGGAAGCCAGGATCGCTTTACGGTCATGACCGGAAAAAGTGGCTTTTACATCCATCCATACCCTGTAGATCTTTCCCCTGAATGTGGTTCCTTCCTCCGGCTTTTCACCTTCCCGGGTAATATATTTATTTAATTCATTGATATAACCCCGGCTCTCGGTTGACATATCTGTGAACAAGGACCGAAGATCTGCGTCTTCTGATTTCGTTTCTTTTGCTGCTTTTTCATAACCCACGATCCTGTCATTATTGATCTGGATAAGGTCATTCAATACTTCAGTTGTTTTTTCTGATGTTTTCATGATGTCAGTTTTCTGTTAATAATTAAAATTGTCAGGAAGTATATCTTGAATTGCCAATAACATACCAGAATTGGGAAAAAAAGGAACATTCCTGTATTTTTTTGAAAGGAAAACGAGACCTGCAAGATGTGGGAGTACTGGAAATGAAGATATTCAGTCTGTTTGCGAAAATAAACCGGCCATTCTGTGGAAATCCTTGCCCACGCCGGCCTTTATTTCCCGGAAAGAAACCTGAATACGGATTGGTATCACATTTGAATTGATAGTATATAAATTTCTTACTATGACAACAGACGCCAACCTTCAATTTATTCGTGAGAAAATATATGCGCTGCGAAGTGCGATCATGTACACCATGAGTACGGAACTGGTAAAAATTCCCAACCATGTGGTCACTGCCATCCGCGTAGATGATGAGGGCCAACTCTGGTTTCTTTCCAAACGCCCCTTGCAATTGGTGAGTGAATGCGAACAGGTATTCCCGGCGCGATTAAAGTTCTACCGGAAAGGAGTTGAGTT
>DATINK010000145.1:0-6428 GCA_035474355.1 Chitinophagaceae bacterium
CCCGGCTGTGAATATATTGTATTGTGAAAAAGTGGGTTGCAATACCCGGTTTTGTATCATCTGTGTACCCCAAAGAAACCAGAAGGGTATCTGGGCAGGATTGATGGCGCTGATGCTTAGACCCAACAAGAACCGGTTGATTTTATTATTCAGCAACATTCCCTTTCTTTCTTTTGACTGCTTTCTGGATGAAATAAAACCAATGATACCGAGGGCCATAAAAACCACGACAGTCAACCAGCCCATGACAATAAAAATTGTTTTGTGTTCCGTCACCCAATCCATTCCGGTCAATGCAAGCCGCAGGTAAATGATTTCAACCAGGGCGATACCGGCTGCATATTTCCAGGCACTGGCATGGCCTTCCTGCACACTGAGCTGGGTGGCGGTCAGGTTCATGTTCCCAAATGGCAACTGCCCCAAAAAGCTGATGAGCATGCCTACGCCAAATACTTGAACAAGTTCTAACATTCTTCGAATTATTGATTTTTGATTATTGACTACTAATAATCAATAATGTCTAAGTAAAAGAAAGGTCGATCTTGGTAAGCCTTTCAAATTCCTTTCGCGCATTGCGAAGAAATTTTCTACCCTTCCAATACCCCCAGTACGGAACGCCTTTTCGGTGATTGATCGCCCCGATCTTATATAAATGCCGCCAATGCATAGCCACGACTTTAAGCGCTTTGCTATATTTCATTCCACAGTCATAAATATGGTTGGGTTCCGCCCCCGCCCCGTTAAATTCCAGCAGGAAAAGATTTTTACCTTCTTTCAGATCTTCTATAGAAGTGCATTTGAGGTCGTAGCGCCCGAAATAAAATGAACCTGATTCATTGCTGATACGGTCAAACACATCGCAAAGCCGTTGATCGATCTCTTTATGTAAGTTGATGAACCGGGCACCCCGGTTATGATTGCCCGCGTAACTAAGAAAATATTTTTCGCCTTCAGGAATGATGCTTGCCCAATTCGCACCATGTTTCTGCTTCATTTCAGCCAGCCGGTGCTTCGCTTTCGGATGTTCGTTGACCAGCACTTCAAGACTGCTTTGCCCGTCTCCTTTCACATGCATGTAGTCCTTGAGAATAAATCCAGTCACCATTCCTTTTGTTTCACCGGGATAACGGATATGAAATACGCTGAATTCCATGGGCAGGTCAACAAATGTCTGCAGGATATAATCTACCGGCAACTTACCATGGTAATGCATCAATTCAGTGTTATTTTCCAAAACACGAAATAGAACCCCCTGCATGCCTGTATCAGGCTTTGCTACAATGGGATATTGCAAACCGGCTTTTTTTATTTCGTCCCTTAACGCAGCTTCAGGTATTCCTGCTTTTACAAGGATCGTAGTAGGATACGACCAGTCGGGTAACTGGTCGTACATTTCTTTTTTACTCCCTCCCTCAAATCCTGCGAAAATTAAAGTCGGATTAGATGGCGTAAAGAACCAGAATGCACGTGCCCGGATTGCATAATAGATCCAGACTACACCGAGTGGCGTATAGATCACATTGAATGGCCATAGTTCCCAATGCGTTAATTTTTGCCAGAATTTCTTCACATGAATTTATTGATCCGTCACATGCTTTCATCTGCAGATGGCCCGTACATGCCCGGTACCGGAACATCCAGCAAACGCAAATAGACAGATAATTGCCCACGGTGATGATATAAATGGCTCATGCCCCAGCCCCGGATAGCGACTTTTACAGGCAGCTGATAAATGATCTTTTCACCCTGGCCGACCACCCATTGCCTGTTAAAGGTTTCGTCAGATGCCTGGGCAAGGTCCTGGTTAGCTTTATCCAGTTTTTCCCTGAATATTTTCATTAACTCTTCGGAGGATGAAGCTGTGTGGGCGCCGGTATAATGTTTCATAAAATCATAATGCGGGATATGAATGATGTCGGAGATCCAATGAGGTATTTCAGCAACATGGGTCGCGAGCCTTCCCAGCGTCATTGATTTTTCATGTGGTTTCCATTCTTTTTTATCCAGGGGAACCCTTTCCAGGATCTTTTGGGTAAGTCCCGACTCATGCTTCTGTTCAGCGATAAAGGCATCTTTAAGTGACATAGTGTTTATTTTAATAAATATAATCCGTTAATCAAATTTCTCCAGCATTCTGAAATGTTTATTTGAATCCCTGAGATATTTCCATCCTTTCCTGAAACTCCAATAAGGCGTGCCATTTCGATGATTATAACGGCTGATGCGGTAAAGTACTTTCCAATGCAGCAATATTTGCCGGTAAGCCTGCCAGATGCTCATGTTACAATCATAAATATGATTGGGTTCCGCCCCGCTCCCGTTGAATTCCAGGATCAGGAAATTACGACCCTGTTTCAGGTCCTCGATCGAAGTTGTTTTAATATCATACCTGCCATAATAGAATTGATCAGTAAAATGACTCAGGTCGTCAAACACCTTCAGCAGGTCTTCATCTATTTCTTTATGGAGGTTGGTAAAATGGGCTCCCCGGTTATGATTGCCGGCATAAGACAAATAAAATATTTCTCCGTCGGGGATGATCCTTTCGAACCGGTGTCCGTGCCGGTGCTTCATTTCTTCCATCCTGTGTTTGGCGCGGGGATGATTTTCTATAAGCTCTTTCAGGTTTTGTTTACCATCACCCCTTACCTGCAGCAATTCCTTATGAATAAATCCACTCACGGTTCCTTTACGGTCGGAAGGATGGCGGTAATAAAATACGCTCACTTCCACCGGTAACATGACCAGGTCCTGGACAATGTATTCAACCGGTATGCGTTCGTGGTATTTGACCAACTGATCCTCGTTATCGATCTTCCGGAAAAGAATCCCTTTCATACCCACATCCGGCTTCACAATAAAAGGGAAATGAAAACCCGCTTCCCGGATCTTGTCCCGTATGGTCGGGTAGGTTTCGTCGTGCAAAATATATATAGTACGTGGAACGAGATGAGGCGGCAACTGGTCATACATTTCTTTCTTGCCCTCACCATGAAATCCACCAAAGGCAATGCTGGGATTGGAGGAACTGAAAAACCAGAACGACCAGCTACGCAAACAATACCAGAACCAGACCGGGCTCAGGGGTGCATAGAGCACATAAAAATTCCACAGTTCCCAGTTCGTCAGTTTTTGAAAGAATTTCTTCATCCTGCTCCAAAAATAACATAATTCGTTGTTCGTAATTCGTGCTTCGTACTTCGTAAATCGTACTTCAAATTAACATAGATTTGACTGAAATTACCAGTATGCATGTCCCTACTGTTGCTGAATTCCATTCCCGTGGTGAATCCCCTGAAATCCTGTTTTGGGTAGGCTGTGCCGGTAGTTTTGATCAACGGGCCCAAAAAATTACAAGGGCCTTTGTCCAGATCCTCGAAAAGGTTGGAATTAAATATGCGATCCTGGGAAACGAAGAAATGTGCAATGGCGACCCGGTGCGGCGCGCCGGAAATGAGTTTATGTTCCAGATGATGGCTTACCAGAATATAAAAACACTGAATGGTTATGGCATAAAAAAAATAGTAACGGCCTGCCCGCATTGTTTTAATACGATCGGGAATGAATACCGGGACCTGGGAGGAGAATACGAAGTGATCCATCACAGTGTATTCCTGCAACAACTCATCGATGAGGGGAAGATCAGGATGAAAGAAGCTGGCAGCTTTAAGGGAAAGCGCATTACTTATCATGATAGTTGTTACCTGGGCCGTGCCAATGGTATCTATGAAGCACCCCGGAAAGTCCTGGAAACCCTGGATGCAGAATTAGTGGAAATGAAACGTTGTCGCAGCAATGGCTTGTGTTGTGGTGCCGGCGGGGCGCAAATGTTTAAAGAGGAAGAAAAAGGGACGACCCGCATCAATTTTGAAAGAACCCATGAAGCCATTGAGACCCATGCATCCATTATTGCCAGTGCCTGCCCTTTTTGCAATACCATGCTGACAGATGGCGTTAAAAATGCCGAGAAAGAAAACGATGTAAAAGTGATGGACCTGGCTGAGCTTATCGCAGCGAACATGGCATAGCCCATCAACCCGATTTTGGTTGTAATTTAGCAGCATGATACCCGGCAAACACTACCTTCCCGAGGGTAATTTTTCAAATGATTCAAGGACCTGGATCTATCAATCCAACCGGCCATTCTCTATTGCCGAATCCCTCGAGATCGCCATTCGCATCAAACAATTTGCAGCGGAATGGAGGAGTCATGGAAATCCTGTGAAAGGTTCTGCCTGGATCTTGTTTGACAGGTTTATTATTATCATGGCGGATGAACGCGCCACCGGGGTCAGTGGATGCAGTACAGACAGTTCAATAAGGATGATCAGGGATTTTGAGCAGCAATACGGGTTGACAATGTTTGACCGGAAAAGCCTTGCCTTCTGGATCGAAGAGAAGATTGAATTGGTTCCTTTTGAAGAAATTCAAAAAGCTTATGATTCGGGAATGATCAGTCCGGAAACCCTGTATTTTAATAACCTGGTACAGACCAAAGAGGAATTTGAAAAAAATTGGATAACCCCTGTTAAAAACAGCTGGTTAGCGACGAAGATCAGGGTCACATCCAGTAGCTAAGGATCCAACTTAATTCAGAGCGGAAAACGGGACTCGAACCCGCTACCTACAGCTTGGGAAGCTGTCGCTCTACCAGGTGAGCTATTTCCGCTTTTAGCATTCGAAGCTATCAATTTTTCCTCTTTTGTACCATTCTTCTACCGTCTTAATACTCCCAAAATCTGGTGATTTCATCATTTCCATTACGACCAATTGACAAATATTTACAAGCGAGGTTTTGCCCCTACGGGGCAATATTCCATATACGATCATCTTTCTACCGGCATTTTGCTCCTACGGAACACAAATATCCCAATGAGTGTATGTCCCGTGGGGGCAACATATCGGTAGAAAAAAATGATCCATTGAATACATGTCCCGCAGGGACAATATATCGGTAGAAAAAAAATGATTCATTGAATATATGTCCCGTAGGGACAACATATCGGTAGAAAAAAATGATCCATTGAATACATGTCCCGTAGGGACAATATATCGGTAGAAAAAATTGCCTTCAAAGGGTTCATTGCCCCGTAGGGGCAAAACAAAAACACAACAAATGTCGAATACATATACACAAATACATATCCAATGCATTTTTGCCGTCAAATACCGGCTTGCCGTGATTGATAAGACATGGAAAGATACATTGCATAAATACATTACCGGTATTGTACAAAACCACAAACACAAAATGATCTCAATTAATTCAATGCCAGATCATTTACATATGCTTTTTGGATTTCGGCCCCATCAATCTTTATCGGACCTGATGCGAATCGTGAAAGGCGATTCTTCGGAATGGATCAATAAACAAAAATATTCACCCCATACATTTCGGTGGCAGGAAGGTTATGGGGCATTCAGCTATACCAAGAATGCCATTAATTCCGTTGCTACCTATATTGAAAACCAGGAATTACATCATAAAAAAAAGACATTCCTTGTTGAACACCGTGACTTCCTCGATGAATTCGAAATTGAATATGATGAACGATACCTTTTTCAACCATTGATATAATTCAAACCGGTTTTGCCCCTACGGGGCAATGGATTGTTTTATTTTATTCTTCTACCGATATGTTGCTCCTCCGGAGCAACGATATATTCTGAATAGATAATCTATTGGTAAAAAATGCAAAATTGGAATTCTTGCGCTGTAGGGGCAAAATATCATCTCGATTTTGCCTTCACCGGCGCCTTCGCCGGCTTGATAAAATTCCAGGCCACACTCAACCTGAAATTCCGTGTTTGGGTAGTGCTGAAACTTTGGAGAAAAAAATTCGTGCCGTAGGTATAGTTCCGGTTCTTTTGCTGTACAAACGGATCGATCGCATTGAGCGTAACGATCAGCCGCTTGCTGAAAAATTTCTTCTGAATACCGGTATTCATACTCCAGCTCCATTTCGCATAACCCTGCGGATTCGCAAAACGGTTCAGGGTAAAACTCCCCGTAAAATTCAGGATATCACTCTGATTGAATGTTGAACTCACCGTGGATGTGAAGGATCCTCCATTACGGTATTTATTGACCGTGCGATCAAAGTCGCTGTAAACATTATAGGTATAACTCGCACTGAGATTCAGTTTCAACTTTTTTGTGATCGTGAATCCATTCCAGGTGCTGACCTCGTATTCATGACGGCCACTGATATTTTCCCAGGTGGTTTGCGTTTTGCCTTCCGCTAATAATGTTCTTACCTGGCTGAATATATCTTCGACAATGTTGTAACCGAAACCCAGGTTTAAAAAAAATGTAGGCTTTGTTTTCCCAAACACAAGATCAAAATTGTGCGCGGTGGATGCCACCAGGTCGGGATTCCCGAAACGGGTATTGTAAGGATCCGAAAAATCGATGGTAGGATTCTGTT
>DATINK010000146.1:0-6113 GCA_035474355.1 Chitinophagaceae bacterium
GATAAATAAAATAGAAAAAGAATAAAGCAAACTTGCTTTTTCATGAACAGGGCGTTTTACCTGGATCCGGTCAGGATAAAAATATGACAGTTCTTATCCTCAAAGTTGCTGCATTTGAAAGAATTAAACAGGCCTGATCGATCGCAGGACCATGACTGGAAATGATGACCCGGAGCGCTTTGTTCGAAGATTCACTATCATTTCAGGCTTTTTTCACTGCTTTTCGGGGTAATTAACAAGGAGGTATAACTTTTAGGCAATAAAAAAGGCGAATTTTACGATTTTGAGATTAAACACTGCTATTGAGCCGATTAGGCAGAATATCGTTGACCCTCTGTGTGGCCATCCTACCCATCCTCAGTTATTCCCAAATTCCTGTTGAACAGCCCAATTTCTCCAATCTCAGGCAAAAGAGTTTTAAAATAACAGCGGACACGATCCGGATCGATTCAGTCAGTATTGTTCCGGGGAGTTTGTCTGTAAATAATATTCCCGCTGCTGATTACAGGATCGATTTTGCGAAAGCCATACTCTATTGGAAGAAGAAACCGGCGCAGGAAACAGTGGGTTGTACATACCGGGTCTTTCCTTTTTCATTCAGCAGGATCCGACAACGAATGAGCTATGATAGTGTGATGAATAATTTTTATGTCACACCTTTCACATTCGATAAAGGGGAATTGAATGGTCAGCGTGGTGTATTCGATTTTGGGTCATTGAAAGCGGAAGGAAGTTTTGGCAGGCAGATCGGTTTCGGAAACAGCCAGGATGCGGTATTGAATTCAACATTGAACCTGCAGCTAAGTGGCATGCTGGCAGACAGCCTTGAGATACAGGCTGCGATCACCGACAACAATATTCCTATCCAACCGGATGGCACTACACAACAGTTGAATGAGTTTGACCAGGTATATATGCAATTCAAAAAAAGAAACTGGCAGGTGAACCTGGGGGATATCGATATCCGGCAGGACCAGGCTTATTTTCTCAGGTTTTATAAAAGATTACAGGGTATTTCATTCCAGACAAATAACAGGCTTTCCCGCTCGCTTGAATCGCGATCCCTGGGCAGCGTTTCCATTGCCAAGGGAAAATTCACGAGGAATGTAAGGCAGGGCCTCGAAGGGAACCAGGGTCCTTACCGGTTGACCGGTGCTAATAATGAATTTTTCTTTATCGTACTGGCGAATACAGAAAGAGTATTTCTTGATGGGGCATTGTTGCAAAGAGGAGAGGACCAGGATTATGTGATCAATTACAATACAGCCGAAGTGACTTTTACTCCCCGGCATATGATCACCAAAGACAGCCGGATACAGGTGGAGTTCGAATATGCAGACAGGAATTATCTGAATGCCAACCTGTATTTTTCCCAGGAGATAGAAGTCAATAAAAAATTCTTACTGAGATTGGGTGTTTTCAATAATGGAGACGCAAGAAATTCACCCATCAACCAGTACCTGGATGCGAAGCAAAAACAATTTCTTTCCAACCTGGGAGACAGCATCAACAAAGCATATTATCCGTCTGCTACGATTGACAGCCTCACCGCAGGGAAGATCCTCTATGAAAAACTTTATTACGTTCCCGGGCCGGGACCTGCACAGGATTCATTTTATAAATATTCCATCAACTCCTCTACAGCGATCTATAGTTTATCATTTACGGAACTGGGACCGGGAAATGGAAATTATGTTCCGGATTTCAATGGAGCCAATGGAAAGGTTTTCAAATTTATTGCGCCTGTTGCCGGGGTAAAACAAGGAAGTTTCGAACCGGTACAGGTATTAGTCACGCCCAAAAAACAACAATTGGTCAGCCTGGGCATGGATTATCATATCAGTAAGAATACTTTATTGAAAACAGAGGTGGCAACCAGTAAAATGGATCTCAATACTTTTTCAGCAAAAGACAATGGAGATGACAGGGGATGGGCAGCCAAAGCGCAGTTGAGCCATGAAAAATATTTTGGCACCCCCAAAAAGCTGGCACTGTTGACGTCGATCGATTATGAGTATGTACAGGATAAATTCCGTCCATTGGAACGCCTGCGCGCCGTTGAATTTTCCAGGGATTGGGGCTTGCCTATATTGGTACAATCGGCCACAGAGAACCTTTTGAAGTTTTCAGCCGGTATAAGAGACAAAGACAACCAATCTTTATCCTATCAATTCATCAATTATCACCGGAGCGATCATTATCATGGCACACAACATACCCTGTCGCAATCTTCCAACTGGAAGGGATGGATGTTGAATAACCAGTTTGTACTGACAGGTTTCGATGCCCTGCTGGATAAAGGAACCTTTCTTCGTCCAATCGCTGATCTCAGCAAGCAATTCCGGAAATTAAATAATTGGCGGCTGGGATTCGGCTATGCACTGGAGAGAAATGCTGTAAGAAATAAGAATACGGATACCCTGGGCTTTACCAGCTTTTATTTCGACAGTTATTCTATTTATATACGGTCGGATGAAACTAAAAAAGATCACTTTGGGATTACATTTTTTACCCGGACGGATCAATACCCGGTGATGAAAGAATTCAGGAAGGGTGACCGTAGCCTGAACCTGAACCTGCAGGCTGAATTGCTCTCCAATCCCAACCGGCAACTATACCTGAACACGACGTTCCGGAAACTGAAGAACCTCGACTCCAATGTATCTAAACAAAAAAGCGATGAAAGCATTCTCGGGCGGGTGGAATATGTCATGAATGAATGGAAAGGCCTGCTGAATGGAAATATACTTTATGAAGTGGGTGCGGGGCAGGAGCAGCGTCGTGATTTTGCTTATCTCGAAGTGCCCCAGGGTACCGGTCAGTATGCGTGGATCGATTACAATAGTGATGGAGTGCAGCAACTGAATGAATTTGAACTGGCAGCCTTCCCCGACCAGGCGAGATTTATCAGGATATTTACACCCACCAATGAATTCATCAAAGCCAATTATATCACATTCAATTATAGTTTCCAGGTAAGTCCCCGCGCGGCGATGGTTCCTTCTGCTATCAAAGGGTTCAATAAATTTCTTGCGAGGCTGAGCTTTGTCACTTCCCTCCAGATCAATAAGAAATCAATAGCGAAGGGAGATTATGAATTCAATCCCTTTAAATACGGGGTATCCGATACGGCATTGATCACATTGGGAACAACGGTCCTGAATAGTCTTTCTTTTAACCGGTATAGCAGTAAATGGGGATTCGACCTCAGCAATCTTCGCAGCAATGGTAAATCCCTGCTCACCTATGGATATGAAAGCCGCCGTCTTCATACCTGGATGCTGAAATGCAGGATCAACCTGAATCCCCGGGTTTCATTGGTCACCAATGGCAGGGTCGGCGAAAACGCTTTGTTTACACCTCAATTTGGGAACCGTAATTACGATCTGAATATTTTCAATGCAGAAGAGCAGGTCATATTTATAAGGGGAACTGTATTCAGGTTCCTGGCCAGCTATAAACTCGATATCCGTAAGAACAAACCTGTATATGGAGGAGAGAGATCGGTATCCAATTCCCTCAATATCGAATCGAAATACAATATCCTGCAAAACAGTTCGCTTACCGGCAAGTTTACATTCAATAATATAGGATATGACTTCCCCGCCAATACTACGGTGAGCTATATCATGCTGGATGGATTATTACCCGGTAAGAATTTCCTTTGGTCGCTGGGGCTTTCGAAAAGATTATTGAACAATATTGAATTGAATGTTCAGTATGATGGGAGGAAGGCGGGAGTATCAAGGACTGTACATGTTGGCAGGGTCGGGCTTACAGCTTTATTTTAAACATTGAATCGAAAATGCATCACATCACCATCTTTCACCGGGTATTCTTTTCCTTCAATTCTTAATTTACCAGCGTCACGGCAGGCGGCTTCGGAACCATATTGAATATAATCATCAAACCCGATCACTTCTGCCTTGATAAATCCTTTTTCAAAATCGGTGTGAATGACACCGGCAGCCTGGGGAGCTTTCCAGCCTTTGTGAATGGTCCAGGCCCTCACTTCGGGTTCGCCCGCGGTAAAATAAGTATAAAGATCCAGGAGGGCATAGGCAGAACGAATGAGACGGTCCAGGGCAGGCTCGGTCATTTTATATTCTTCCATGAATAGTTTTCTGTCATCGGTATTTTCCATCTCTGCGATCTGCGCTTCGATGGAATTATTCATGATGATGATCTCAGCTTTTTCATTTTTGATCGCATTCTTTAAGGCATCGGAGAATGTATTCCCCTTATGCATGGAAGGTTCATCCACATTGGCTACATAAAGCACCGGTTTGTTGGTCAGGAGGAAAAGATCGGCGACCGCAATATTTTCTTCACGGCTGAGTTGCAATTCCCTTATATTTTTTCCTTTTTCCAGTTGTTCGCGGCAACGGATAAGCACATCCAGCTCCGGTTTCAATTTGGGATCTATCCTTACCTGCTTTTCGTGTTTGGAAATCTTCCTTTCCACGCTGTCCAGGTCTTTTAATTGCAGTTCGGTATCGATGATCTCCTTATCTGATACGGGATCAATGGCTCCTTCATCCCGGAGTATGTTCGCATCTTCAAAACAACGGATCACGTGGATGATCGCATCCACTTCCCGGATATTCGCCAGGAATTTGTTACCCAGCCCTTCCCCCTTACTGGCACCACGCACCAGTCCCGCAATATCCACGATCTCAATTTGCGTAGGCACGATCCGCTTTGGATGCACCAGGGCAGCCAGTTTTTCCAAACGGTCATCTGGGACATCGACCAATCCAATATTTGGATCAATGGTGCAAAACCGGTAATTACTGGCCTGGGCCTTTGCGCTATTGCTGACCGCATTGAACAAGGTCGATTTTCCAACATTCGGCAATCCTACTATTCCTGCTTGTAAACTCATAACTTTTAAAGTGCGCAAAGATACGAGATGAAGCATTATCTTCAAGCTGAAATCAATCTTGAATGGCTCTCAGCAGGATCTGGGCATCATTTGTCATCATTGCATTTATCGTTGCCGGCTTTAAATTTTTTTCCGGGAAGGAGAAAAATATTTTCAGCGCCATGGTCACCGGCAAAACCGGCGACTCTGTAGAACTGCGAACAGTCAAAACAGACCTTATCCGCGCTGATATAGTACAGGCACTGGATAGCACTTCAACGTATATCGATAAGGATGTAAAAAGAGCTTATCGCAAAGCCGATAATGGGGTAACCATCGTAAAGGCGCAAACTGCCAATGGGGTTATCGAAACCTGTAAAGATGCGGTCAATATTTGTATCGGGCTCATTGGTATCATGACCTTATTCATGGGTTTTATGACGATTGCTGAAAAAGCAGGTGGTATCCGTTTATTATCCCGCATCATCGGGCCTTTCTTTTCAAGACTTTTTCCGGGCGTTCCCCGGGATCATCCTGCACATGGTCATATGATGATGAATTTTTCCGCGAATATGCTGGGACTTGATAATGCAGCCACGCCTTTCGGCATCAAGGCGATGGAAAGTTTACAGGAGTTGAACCCCGATAAAGAAAAAGCGAGTAATGCACAGATCATGTTTCTCTGCCTCCATGCAGCCGGCCTCTGCCTGATCCCTGTCAGCATCATTGCGCTTCGGGCAACGGCACACGCGAAGAATGCGACTGATATTTTCATTCCCTGCATGATCGTCACTTTCATCGCTACCATGGCCGCCATGATCATTGTTTCTATCCGTCAACGGATCAACCTGTTCCAACCGGTTATCCTGGCCTGGATCCTTGGGGTATCCGCCATCATTGCCGGTTTCGTGGCTTACCTGGGCTCCATGAATAAAACGAATCTTGAATTTTTTTCAGGCGCTTTTGGAAATGGATTATTATTAACGATCTTATTCCTGATCGTCCTCGGAGGTATTTATAAAAAGATTGACATCTTCAGTGCCTTTATTGAAGGCGCAAAGGGAGGATTTGAGACGGCTGTGCGCATTATCCCTTACCTGGTCGGAATGCTCGTGGCCATCAGCATGCTGCGTACAAGCGGCACGTTTGATTTCATCATAGACGCGATCAAGGATCTTTTTGCTTCTATTGGAGCAGATACAAGATTTGTGGATGGGTTGCCTACGGCGCTGGTAAGACCTTTTAGTGG
>DATINK010000147.1:0-4006 GCA_035474355.1 Chitinophagaceae bacterium
GCACGGTGATCCCGATCGGCAGCACCACCACCGACGCAAACGGCGTCTACACGCTGCTGCTCCCTGCCTCGCTCGCGTCCCCGTGAGCGACCGCGGGTTGGTCGATCCAGCCGATCATCAGGACCTTTGCTCCCATCGTTGCCGGCATGGTCAAAATGAGCCGGCCTGTTTTTATGTTCTATAATGTAATAGGCAGCGTGACCTGGGTGGCTGCGATGATGCTCGGAGGGCATTACCTGGAAAAACTGGTATTGAAAGAATGGGGTTTCAGTCTCAAGGACCATATTGAAGCGATCACGATCGGGATCATCCTCGTCACTACGCTTCCCGTATTATATAAATTATTCGTTACGGCCCGCAAAAAGCCCATTGATGAAAACCCTCCTCCTAATCCCTGATCCAAGATGAAAACAGGGACTTCTGTAAAACTATTTAATATCACGGTGATCGTCGCCGCGCTTGGATATTTTGTAGATATCTACGATCTGCTTCTTTTTACGATCGTTAAAAAACAAAGCATGCTGGATGTGGGAGCCACTGCAACCACGATGCTGGCAGATAGTACAAGGGTCATCAACTGGCAGATGCTGGGATTGTTGCTGGGAGGCATCGCCTGGGGTGTATTGGGTGATAAGAAAGGAAGGTTGTCCGTTTTATTCGGGTCTATCATTTTATATTCCATTGCCAATTTTATTACGGCCTATGTTCAAAATGTGGATCAATATGCAGCCTGCCGTTTGGTAACAGGGATTGGTCTTGCTGGTGAATTGGGGGCAGGAATCACACTGGTCAGTGAATTAATGCCGAAAGCGAAGCGGGGTATTGGTACATCCCTTGTTGCAGGTATCGGGTTGAGCGGAGCCGTTGCCGCTTATTTCACCTTCCGGTTTACCGGCGACTGGCGTATGTGTTATAAAATAGGAGCGGGCCTGGGGATCCTGCTGCTCACCTTACGGATCAGTGTAGCCGAATCCGGGATGTTTAAAAATTTAAAAAGGGAAGCTGTTTCCCGTGGTAATTTTTTCATGTTCTTTACCAATGCCAGGAGGTTCCGGAAATATATCATGGCCATCCTGATCGGCCTTCCTACCTGGTATGTCATCGGCATCCTGGTGAACCAGAGTGATAAATTTGCGAATGCATTTTATGGTAGCCTCACCGTGGATTCAGGTCGTTCCATCATGTTCGCTTATGCAGCTATCGCCTTTGGAGATATTGCGGTGGGATTTGTCTGCCAGTTTTTCAAAAGCCGGAAAAAAGGGTTGTTGCTTTATTATTGTCTTACGATCGTTTTCCTGGCACTTTTCTTCAGCGATTTTGTGAATTCAGATGCCCGTATGTACCTGATCTGTGCCCTGCTGGGTTTCAGCACTGGGTTCTGGGCCATATTTATAACGATGGGCGCAGAGCAATTCGGTACCAACCTGCGTGCTACGGCTGCAACGACAATCCCGAATATGGTAAGAGGCGCTTTGCCCCTGATCAATCTTTTATTCCTGAATCTCTTTCAGAGAAATTTGCACTGGTCCTTACCAAAAAGCGGGATCATCACCGGTATTGTTGTAATGAGTATTACCTTGATCGCTTTTTATTTTACAGAAGAAACTTATCACAAGGACCTTGACTATATCGAAACTGATAATAGATAATAATTTATATCTCTTATCTAATTAGAGAATTCAGCCCCTCAAGGATCGCTTCTTTCTTAATTCTCACCATACAGGCATGATCGCCGCGATAACAGGGTTTATTACCAAACACAGAACAGGGCCTGCAATAAAGGTCGATCTGTATCACATTGTTTTCTGATTGGCCCCAACCATAAAACCCGGCAAAGGGATGCGTGGCACCCCAGATCGACAGTACCGGCACGCCAAATAATGAAGCGATATGCATGTTGGCAGAATCCATGCTGATAACGGCATCCATATTACTGATCAGCGCGATCTGCTCCCGGAAATTAAATTGACCGGCGAGATTGGTGACGCCAGGAAATTCCTTTTCCCAAAGAGATAAAGCTGCTGCTTCATCGGTTTCGTTTCCCAGCAGGAAGACCTGCAGCTGATGATGACTGGCAAGATCTTTTACAACGGCCTTCATTTTTTCCAGGGGATAGGTCTTTTCTTTATGTTTTGCAAATGGGGCGATGGCAATATGTGTTTTTCCCTGGACAAAAAGAGTTTCGGCCCCGGCGGGTATGAGTTGTTTTGAAAATACCCGGGATGTCACATTTAATTCTATCGGGAAACCCAGGGCAGCAAATACATCCGCATACCGTTGGAAACTTGATTTCAGCTGCAACAATTTTTTATGTTTCTTTCTCGCCAGGTGTCTTTTCTCCCGGCGGCCTTTATCGATCACTGCTTTCGGAATGCGCTGGAAAAAGAAAAAAGACCGGAGGATCTTTGAACGCAGAGAATCATGCAGATCGGCTATCGCATGAAATCGATCCTGTTTTTTCAATTGCCTGTAGAAGCGATGTAAGCCGAAGAAACCTTTGTGTTTTCCTTTCGTTTCTATGGGGATGACGGTTATTCTTTCCAGGGTTTCAAAAAAGGGGGTAAGGTATTCATCTGTAACAACCGTTATGTAAAGGAATGGATATTGCTGTAATAACTGTTGCAGTACGGGTACCGTCATGGCGGTGTCTCCCATGGCAGAAATGCGAATGACAAGAATATGTTTAGGATCCATTCGCCTCGCTGGTTTGTTGCTGGTATAATACGGGATTCAGGGAAGGATCGTTATACATCTTCATTTGCTTGTACACTTTCATTTTTACTTTACCTGCCGCGATATCATCGATCAGCCGGTCGATCGCAAGCGAAAGGTCTTTTTGTTGTTCCAGTAATACTGCCAGTTTTTGATGGCAGGTTAAGCGATGTTCGCTGCTGGCTCCTTTTCTTTCCGTTTCTGCTTTCATATGAAAGATCTTCAACGCTAAGATAGATAGCCGGTCAATGGCCCAGGCGGGGCTTTCCGTGTTGAGGGTGGCAGTGGGCAGGGCTGTTACATTATTGTATTGTAATAAGAAATACTGATCGATCTGTTCTACTGTATCCGTCCTTTCCTGGTTGAGCCGATCGATCCTTCTTTTGATCCCGAGTGCTTTCACCGGTTCAATATTCGGATCCCTGACGATATCTTCCAAATGCCATTGCAGGTTATCGATCCAGTTTTTTTGATAGAACAGGTGCTTCACATCCTGGGTAGGATAGGGATTCTGAATGGGAGCATCGACATTATCTTTTACATGATAATCTGCAGTGCATTCGTTGAATATTTTATTCAGGACCTCGCTAGTCATAATAGCAAAGATACCATTGCAGATAATAATTGCCCCGCCCTTTAGGGGCATATTCATTAATTCAAATAACTTCGTATCTAGACCTGTTGTCATTGTGCCGGTAGGCACAAAATGTAGGTAGCACTGATTTGTGAGAATTTTGCGCCCCGTGCCGTAGGTACGGAACATTTTTATGGGTTTTGTACCTACGGCACAAAGAACCAGTGAGGGCATATTGTTTTACCGATATATTGCCCCTGCCAGGGCAAAAAACATTTACCGCTTTATTTTTTATTAAGAAAAGCTTTCACCCTTAAGAGGACATTCTCCCGAATATCCATGTAGAAGAGGTTATAATCGGCAATATGGTAGTTCTTCAGTTTGCCGAATTGCTCGGAAAGCCTGCCCGGCGCATCCACCCATAATATATGGTGTTCGGGAGATATCGAAGCCGTGATGGTATTGCTCACGAGTTTTGAAAAATCTTTGCCAACAGCACCTTTATGCTGGGCTATTGTCGTTTCCTGGTTATTGGTGGTCCAGCTGATGGGGTTTACACATACAGAACCGCCGCGTTCAATATCCACCAGGAAATCTGTTTGCCCTTTCTTATAACTTCTCCAACCCACATAGCAACCGGTAGCGGAGGGGGACTCTCCAACGGGGATCGTTTTGAAATCTGTGGGTTTGATCTGCCACCCGACGATATAGGCACAGACC
>DATINK010000148.1:0-6566 GCA_035474355.1 Chitinophagaceae bacterium
GATATGAACAAGTCCTTGTTTGCCGGGAAGGAATTCAACAAATGCGCCAAATGGCATAATTGATTTTACCGTGGCTTCATACACATCTCCCACCTGGGGAACGGCAACGATGCCTTTGATCCATGCCACCGCTTTTTCAACGCCTTCTTTATTGGCGCTGAAAACACTCACTTCACCGCGGTTATTCACTTCTTCAAGATTGATCGTTGTTCCTGTCTCGCGCTGGATCTCCTGGATCACTTTACCACCCGGCCCGATTACCGCACCGATAAATTCTTTATCGATAAACAGTTTCACCATTCTAGGCGCATGTGGCTTCATGTCACTTCTTGCTTCCGGTATGGTGGCATACATCGCATCGAGTATATGCATTCTGCCTTTATTAGCCTGGGCCAATGCTTCACGCATCACATCCATGCTCAATCCATCTACTTTGATATCCATTTGCACACCACAGATCCCGTCGCGGGTACCCGTGACCTTAAAATCCATATCGCCCAGGTGATCTTCATCACCCAATATATCTGTCAGGATCGCAAATTTTCCTTCTTTGGAAATAAGTCCCATAGCAACACCTGAAACGTGTTTAGGAATGCCCACACCTGCATCCATCAGTGCCAGTGAACCGGCACAAACGGTAGCCATCGAAGAAGACCCGTTCGATTCAAGAATATCGCTCACGATCCTCACGGTATAAGGGAAATCTCCTCCCGGCATCATTTTTTTCAATGAGCGCATGGCAAGGTTACCATGCCCGACTTCACGACGGCCCGGTCCCCTCATGGGTTTGATCTCACCGGTAGAGAAAGGAGGGAAATTATAATGTAAGATGAATTTAGAATAATCGGATACCGCGGCGCTTTCGATCAATAATGAATCCAATGGTGTTCCTAAAGTAACGGTAGTAATGGACTGCGTTTCCCCTCTTGTAAACAAAGCAGCTCCATGCGGTGAAGGAAGAATATCCACTTCCATATTGAGTGGCCTGACTTCATCCAGTTTACGTCCATCCAGTCTCACTTTGTTATTCAACATCATATCCCGGACAATATCGTACTGGAGGTCGTGGTAATAAGTTTTTGCAAATTTCTTAATGTCTTCCGCCAGTTCTTCCCCTTCAGGAGTATTCAGATCGGTTTTCAGTTTTTCCAGCAATTCTTCCTGGATCTTTTCAAATTGTTCGGTACGGTCATTCTTACTGAGCGCTCCTTTAGCAACAGCCAGCACTTTATCGGATGCGAAAGCATTTACTTTCGCCCTGATATCTTCATTATGGACGGGTTTTATATAATCTCTTTTTTTAGTAACGCCTTTCAGGTCGCGCAGTTCTTCCTGTGCCTTTACCTGGATACGGATCGCATCATGCGCGATCTCGATCACGCGGATCAGGTCTTCTTCCGAACATTCCTGGGCTTCCCCTTCCACCATCATGATATTTTTCTTAGTAGCCGCGACAATGAAATTGATATCGGCTTTGGCGAGTTCAGTCCGGGATGGATTCACAATGAATTCTCCTTCTACACGTGCCACTCTCACTTCAGAAATGATCTCCTGGATGGGAATATCAGAAACAGCGAGTGCCGCTGATGCTGCCAGGCAGGCCAGTGCATCCGGCATCACTTCAGGGTCGCTTGACATAAGTGTAACCAGTACTTGCACATCGCATAAATAATCATCCGGAAAAAGTGGGCGAAGTGCTCTGTCGATAAGGCGTGAAGTCAGGATCTCGTAATCATTTAACCTGGCTTCCCTTTTAAAAAATGATCCGGGTATACGGCCGGCCGATGCGAATTTTTCCTGGTAGTCGACAGACAATGGGAAAAAGGATTGACCAACTTTGGGTTCCCTGTTGGCAACAACGGTAGCGAGGATGATGCAATTACCCTGGCGGACAGTCACAGAACCGTCGGCCTGGCGGGCAAGGCGGCCGGATTCGATGATCACATCTTTACCGGGGCCCATTGAAAATGTTGATTGGAATGGTTGTGTAAGCATGTTAACTAATTTGTAGTTTCTTTATATGCAGGATGCACTGTGATACAGCTTTAAGCCTTAAGCTTTAAGCTATAAATCTTTGTGTTTTGCTTATAGCTTATTACTTACAGCTTATAGTTATTTCCGGATGCCGAGTTTCTCAATCAGTTGACGATAGCCGGTGAGGTTGTGCTTTTGCAGGTAGTTGAGTAAGCGTTTCCGTTTACCTACCAGCTGCATCAAACCACGGTGTGTAGAAAAATCCTTTTTGTTTGCCTGGAGATGATCGCTGATCTGGCTGATCCTTTCAGTGAGCAGGGCGATCTGGCCTTCAATGGATCCTGTATTGCTTGCCTTTCCTGCGAATTCAGTAATGACAGAAGTTTTTTTCTCTTTTGTTAATGGCATCTTTAATTTTTTTTGAATTTCATCCG
This sequence comes from Chitinophagaceae bacterium, assembly GCA_035474355.1. Lineage (GTDB taxonomy): Bacteria > Bacteroidota > Bacteroidia > Chitinophagales > Chitinophagaceae > DATINK01. Next base: position 2,409 of record DATINK010000148.1, read on the forward strand.
ATTTTGCATCCTGTTATTTGCGCGGCAAAGGTAGGAAGAAATGTTGAATTTTAGATGCTAAATGCTAAATAAAAATGCCAGGTGTGCCCTGTTATTCAAGGGGTTATCAAGCAATCTTTCAAGCCTGTTTCGGAGCCGCCCCAATATCTTTGCCCTCCTGCTATGTCAACAACAAACATCAAAAACATTCTTCATCTCAGGCTCTCTACCGATCCGCGCTGGGTAAACCTGGCCGCCATTTCTTTGGAAGATATACTTACCGACCACGCTTACTGTGAACAAAAAGCAGCTACTGCCTGCATCACACTGGTGCAACGTTATAGTGACAAAGAAGAGCTGGTTGAAAAATTGACCCCCCTCGTATCAGAAGAATGGGGACACTTCAGGCTGGTCCTTGCTGAATTAAAAAAAAGAAAACTTAAACTGGGACGACAAAGAAAAGATGAATATGTAAATGCGCTACTCGAATTCCAGGTAAAAGGCGGCAATCCCGAGGGTCGGTTATTAGATCATTTGCTGACCATGGCCATGATCGAAGCGCGCAGCTGCGAAAGATTTAAAAGACTCAGTGAAGGGTTAAAGGATGAATACCTGCGTACATTTTACCGTCGTTTCATGGAAAGTGAAGCCGGGCATTATACTTTGTTCATTGAATTGGCTGAAACCTATATTGAAAAAGGGAAAGTAAAAAAGAGATGGAAAGAATGGCTGGCGCATGAAGAAACAATTATCAAATCACTTACACCCCGGGGTGACCGAATACACTAGAAATTAAAGATTAAAAATTAAAAATTGAAGATTAATCCTGGAAAGTATTGCTTCAAACATCCCTCAGGGCCTGATATATTTCTATACAATCTTAAGAATACCCGTGGCATGGAAGTATCCATCAGCAATTATGGCGCGATCATCACCTCGCTGAAAGTCATTGACAAAAGCGGAAGGCTGAATGACATGGTCCTGGGTTTTGATAAAATGGAAGATTATTTTGACCCTGCCTACCTTGATCAATATCCATGGTTCGGGGCTGCGGTTGGACGATACGCCAATCGCATTGGCAATGCAGATTTTGAGCATGATGGAAAAAAATATTCGTTGACCCGCAACCGTCCGGAAGGTCAATTACACGGGGGGCCCGGAGGATTTGACAGAAGGGCCTGGGAATGGGTTGATGGAGGAAGGCCCGGCGACTCATTCCTGGAATTAAAATATTTCAGCAAGGACGGGGAAGAAGGTTTTCCGGGGAACCTTTCTGTTACGATCAGGTATGAACTCAATGAAAATTCACTGAGTTATGAGTTTACGGCTACTACTGACAAGGCAACGCCAGTCAACCTGACCCATCATAGTTACTTCAACTTTAATAACGGGGAAGGAAGGATCGAAGCGCATGAGATAAAGATCCCTGCTGCCAGGATACTCGAACAGGATGGTCATCTTGTAGCAACCGGAAACTATTCAGATATTGCGGATACCGCATTTGATTTTAGAGAATTCAAAAGTATCGGGGAAGGGCTTAAACAAAGAGAGGAATTCGATCAGAGCTATGTCCTGGATAAAGGAAACCAAATAAGCCTGGTCGCTGAGGCCCGCTACCCTCCTTCCGGGATCCATTTGCAAATACTATCCACCGAACCTGTCGTTCATTTCTATTCAGGCAAATGGATACCTGCAGTCAATGGAAAAAATGCTACTCAATACGGTCCTTTCAGCGGCTTTTGCCTGGAAACAATGAAACACGCTAACGCAGTGAAGTTTCCTCATTTTCCAAACACTATTTTACATCCGTGGGAAAAATATTTTCAAAAAACAGTTTACCAATTTAATATCGTTCCATAATCCTTCCTTATTCCTTATTCTTTTTCTTTCATCCCAAAAAATTCAATCTCTTCTCTTAGATCCAGGAAGGGATATTTTTTGATCAGTGCCTTTGTTTTTTCCAAATGCGCTGACAAGAATTGTTTGTGTGCTTCTGTATCAGGCTGAAACGCCTTGTGTTTCCTGGCGATGACGATCTTCCTGACTTCTTCCATACAATCCCTTGCTTCTTTATCAATACAGGATGCTTCAAATTTTTCCAGCACAAATTCAGTCGCCATATAATTAGGATGGGCCAGGTCAACATCATAGAACCTGTAATCACGCAATACGTCGATCACTAATTCGTAGGCCGGGAAATAATGAATATTATCATATTTATTCACCAACCGGTGGACAGATTCGATCAGCCTGGCTTTACTCCGGTTATTATCCACTACTCCATCCCGGAGATGCCGTACAGGGCTAATCGTAAAAATAAAATGCAATTGAGGATTGAATTTTATCAATTCCTGGTAACTGGTATTCAAGGTTTCCACGATCTCATCCGTTTCCATCAAGTATTTCTCAAACCATTGCGCCGGGGCCCGGTGACAATTGGCAACCGCTCTGCGAGGATGGTTGGTGGCCCCCCTGCCCCCCACAGGGGGGTTCTCAGCCAGATCGGTCAATCGGTATGTAAATGAAGATCCCAGCGTAATAATGATCCAGTCAGTCTTTTTTAAAAACTCATGTGCATTCTGCTGGGATTCGTTGATGATTCGAATTGCTTCGCTTGCATTTATATTGGAAAATCGTGAATGATGGTTCCAACTGTGCCACACTTCATTTAACTGGAACAAATCTGCCTCCGTATATTTTTTATTCAGTATATAAGAACCCAGGCTTTTGGAAACACTTAAAGGATCGAAGAGGATACCATTTGGATTTTGAAGAATGGAAAACTTCATTTCTTCCATTGCATTCCCGATATGTTCAGTAAAACAGGAGCCCAGCAACAGGATCTTATCCCGGTAGGAAATGGGCCTGGGGAGATCCTTAATATCTATATTGGTCATGAACTGCATAAGTCAGATGATACCTGCCTGCCGGTAGGCAGGGATGATAATTGTCAGTTTAAATTATTTGAAAATTTCTTCTGCCAACCGGATAGATCCACTTAACGCGTCATTATTTAATTCGTTCAAGATCCCTTTTTCTCTGAAATACCCGATCATCAGTTCGGAATTCATATTGCCCACTAATTCGTCATCAGCCATCGGGCAACCGCCGATTCCTTTTAAAGCTCCGTCAAAACGCAAACAACCTGCTGTCAGGGCGGCTTCCAGCTTTTCCTGCCAATTTTCAATGGTAGAATGCAGGTGTACGCCGATCTCCGTTGAAGGAAAAGAATCCACCAGGTATTCTGTCATACCATATACCTGCTCAGGAGTTGCCAACCCCACTGTATCGGCCAGTGAAATGACGGAGATATCAAGTCCAACCAATTTATATATCCATTCCAATACTAATTCTTCCGAGTAAGGGTCTCCGTAAGGATTCCCAAATCCCATGGAAATATAAATGACCAATTGCTTTCCGCTGCGCTGGCAAATATTTTGAATTTCTTCTACCCTTCTCAACGATTCTTCGATCGATGCATTTGTATTTCTTTGCTGAAATGTTTCCGAAACAGAGAATGGATATCCCAGGCAACGGACGGCTTCATAGGCACTCGCCTCTTCGGCGCCTCGTTGATTGGCAACGATCGCAAGTAATTTAGAAGGAGATTCTTTCCAGTTTACATGACTAAGAACTTCTTTTGTATCCGCCATTTGGGGGATCCATTTGGGAGATACAAAACTCCCGAAATCGATCGTATCGAATCCAACTTTCAAAAGTGAATTGATATAAGCTATCTTTTTTTCAGTAGGGATAAAATCCTTCCACCCTTGCATGGCATCCCTTGGGCATTCTACAAGTTTTATAAAAGGCTGGGGCATTCTTTAGCTATATTTTTTTTATTCTTTTCTCTGCTTCATCGCTTCATATAAAATGATGCCCGCCGCCACCGAAACATTCAGGGATTCAAATTCATTCGCCATCGGGATCATGATCTTTTCATCACTGGTTTTTAATAAGGCCGGGTAAATACCTTTTTCTTCACTTCCCATAATGATCGCACAAGGGTCTTTGAATCCTGCGCGATGAACGGGAATAGCATCTTTCATATCAGCTGCATATACTTTGATACCATTCAGGTGCAATTCATCTATAACTTTTAAAAGGCTTTCCGCGCGACATACAGGTATTTTTTCTAACGCCCCTGCGGAGGTCAGGATCGCATCTTCGTTCAAAGCA
>DATINK010000149.1:0-4490 GCA_035474355.1 Chitinophagaceae bacterium
CCGAAAAGCCCGAGACAGGCAATCAATAAAGACAAGCCGGCAAAGCCGTAAAATATTCCCTGCATTTTCTGTTCGCTGCCATATTGCTTAGCGACACTTTCATCTACAAATGAATATTCCAGTGGAATTTCCGGAACAAACGATTTCCAGACTTTTTTTAAATGGTTGATCACTTCATCCGTATGCCTGGCGTCGATCTTTAACGATAACCGGTTCCCGCCCCGCGAATAGGCGATCATCAGCGCTTCAACCGGTTTGTGCAGGCTTTCAAAATTGAAATCTTTGATCACACCGACCACATATCTCGCGTCATCACCTTTACCAAACCTTTTCCCCAATGCATTTTCCGGTTTTTGCCAGCCAAAAGTTCTTACCGCTGCTTCATTCACTAGTACGGACTTGGTTGAATCGGTGGGATAGGCGCGCGAAAAAAATCGCCCCGCAGCCAGTTTCAGATTATATACATCCTGGAAAGTGGTATCTACCGCTATATTATAAAGACTGGTAGATATTTCTTCGCCCTTCAGGTTTTCGGTGGTGGTCCATCCATTCCCCAGTCCACCCACTACGTTCTGGCTATGCTTACTGATATTGAGTATATACGGGCTTTGCATTAACTGGTTGCGCAGGGAAACATACTGGTCCCTTACACTTTGCTCACCAAAAAATCTTACTTCGATCACGGCGTTTCCTATATATCCAAGGGACCTGTTTTTAATGTATCTCATTTGCCCGCTGATGACAATGAGAGATGCCACCAGGGCAATAGTGATCGTGAACTGGAAAACCACCAGGCTTTTCCGGATCATATTACCGCTGCGCCCACTGAAAAAATTTCCCTTCAAAGAAGTGGCCGGGTTAAAAGAAGACAACACGGCTGCGGGGTAAATGCCGGCAACAAATGAAATGACAAGTATAAAACCAGCGATAATGGCCAAATTTCCTGCGGATAATGGAAAATCATATGATTGCCCGATCCAGGTTGAAAAAGCCGGTAATAATAATTTGAGCATCACAACGCCGAGGAGAACAGCGATTGTGCAGGTCAATAATGTTTCCATGAAAAACTGCCTCACCAGCTGAAAACGGCTGGCGCCCACCACTTTTCTTACTGAAGTTTCCCGGGCCCTTTTCACAGCGCCGGCGGTTGTGAGATTAACATAATTGATACAGGCCAGCAATAAAACAATGATACCAACGATCGAAAAAACATTTACCCTGGAAAGGCTTCCATTGTTGTCGGCATCATAGCGCAATTTTGATTTCAGGTGAATATCACCAATGGGTTGAAGAAAATAGTGGTACGACATTTTATTTTCCTTTCGTTCCTTATCTGTATGCCGGATGGCAACCTGGTTGATCAGCTCTTCCGTTTCTCTCCATTTTCCAGGGTCATTCAATTCGAGGTATACAAAGGGCCAGCCTCCCATCCATTGTGTATTGGGATCAAAATTATTTTCCTTCATCATCTGCTCCCTGAGGTGTGAATAAGGAAGTAACAGGTCATATTGTACCTGGGAATTGATGGGTGTATTTTTGGCTATACCGGAAACGGTCATGGGATATTGCCCATCGATCACGAGGATCTTACCCATCGCTGCATTAGCCGACCCAAAATATTTGATGGCGAGTTTTTCTGTCAGCACCAATTGATCAGGGGCATGTAAAACCTGTGAAGGGTCTCCCTGCATCAATTTGAACCCAAAAAAATTGAAGAAATTACTATCCGCAGTAATGGCAGCGCTCTCAATATATATATCGTTTCCGTTCTTCACCTTAAAGGTTTCTGTGAACACCCGGCAGGCGGCTTTTACGGAAGGCAATTCTTTTGTAAGCTCAGAACCAAATGCGGGCCCCGAAGGCGCCTGTGAAAAGGATTCGCTCTCACTCTTAAAACTATTGGACAGGCGAAATATCTTATCCTTATTGGGATGAAAATTATCAAAGCTGCGTTCTCTTTTCAGCCAGATACTGATCAGCAGGCACACGGCCACCCCGATTGCGAGGCCCGAAATATTGAGTATAGAACTAGCTCTGTTTTTAGCAAGATTTCTATAGGCGACTAAAAAAAAGTTCTTGATCATGACTATTCTATTTATTATTTATTCTGTTCTAAGACTTTTTACCGGGTTGGCCATCGCTGCACGGTAAGCTTGCAGGCTTACAGTGAAAAGCGCAACGACCAATGCTGCCAGGGCAGCCATTATAAATACGATCCAGCTGATATTGACCCGGTATGCAAAATCCTTTAACCAGTCTTTCATGAACCACCAGGATACCGGAACAGCGATGATTGCCGCAATAATGACCAGTCTCAAAAAATCTTTAGAGAGCAACCCAATGATATTTCCCGGGTTTGCACCCATTACCTTCCGTATACCGATCTCCCTGGTACGTCTCGTTACAGCAAGTGTTGCCAATCCAAAAAGACCCATGCATGCTATAAATATGGAGAGAATGGAAGCGATGCGCACGATCGAACCTGTCCGTTGATCGGCCTTGTATTGCGCCGCAACCGATTCATCCAGGAATTTATATTCAAACTCCTGGTTGGGCGCGATCGTTTTCCATGCTTCACGCAATATGTCAATGTTATGAGCCAGGTTGCCCGCTTTCAACTGAACAGATATCCTGGGCTTTGGTACAAACTGGTAACTGATATCATTTACCCTGCGCAGGACCGAATCTGCCATGATCGTCAGTAATAAGGGATCCACTTGGGTATGTAATGAATGCACATTGAAATCTTTTACCACGCCAATGATCTGCTGGTCAAATGGGCCTGGTAATTTTTTTCCAACCGGGTCGGTAAGGCCGAATTCTTTTACAAATGCTTCATTCACGATCGCCGAGGAGCTGATATCAGCCGTATTCTCCGGATCGAAAGCCCTCCCTGACGCCATCCCGATATTCATGGTTTTAATGAAGTAAGGATCCACCGCATTGTATTCCATGTTCCGGTATACATTTTTCTCATCCAGGAATCCCGTTTGTAACCAGGAATTCTCTGCAAAACTGTAAACAGATACGGTAGCATTCGTGACTTCAGGATGTTTGAGTAATTCAGTCCTGTACAGGTCTCCCAATGGAAATCCTTCTTTGCGGGATTTATTCGTGGATACGATCACTACCTGCTCTTTATTATAACCCAGGTCTTTGTTCTTGAGGAAATTCATTTGCTTGCTGATGGTGAGGGTACAAATGATCATGCCGATTGAGGCCACGAATTGACCGACTACCAGTCCCTGGCGTAACCAGCCGGTATTGCCTTTCATTTTCAGTTTCCCTTTTAACACTTCTACGGGATTGAACCGGGACAAAATAAGGGCGGGGTAGATGCCCGATATCAATGCGATCAACGCAATCAGCAATACACAAAAAAGCAGGAACCCGGTATCAAAATGCAAACTGAGTTCCCGTGAAATGAGTTGATTGAAAGGATGTACAAGCAAAGCAGCTAGCCCGATACCGATCATTACGGAAACAAGTGTCAATAAAAATGCTTCTCCCCAGAATTGACGGACCAATTGGCTTCTCTCCGCTCCCATCGTTTTTCTTACGCCCACTTCCAGTGCGCGCGTAGTGGACCTTCCAACAGACAGGGTAATAAAATTAACGCAGGCGATGAGTAAAACAAGGAGGCCGATCGTAGCCAGTATAAATGAGTACTTGGGATTGCTGATCGGTTCATTTCCTGCGGGTAATGATTTGTCCAGGTGGATCTTTTTCATCGGCTGGAGATGTACCAGGAAAGCTCCTTCTTTAAAATTCTCACCCAGGACTTGTTTGATCATGGGCGTGAATTTCGATTCCAGGGTCGCTCCACTGACGCCTTTCCTCAATAAAACATAAGTTTCTGCAAAGACAGTTGTCCAACTGGTAAATGCACCGGGCCTGAAAAGTAATTTGGCGTTTGAAAAAGGGATCAGGAGGTTGTATTTGATACTGGAATTTTCAGGTGCTTTCTTAATGATACCTGTAACCGTGAACAGGATCTTTTCTTCTCCCAGCTGGATCTCCAGGTTCTTTCCCATCGGTTCATCCCTTCCAAAGTATTTAAGGGCCGTTTCCTTTGTCAGGATCACGGAATTGGAATTCGGAAAAGGGTTGCTTCTGTTTCCCTCGAGGAGCGGGAAATCGAACATTTCAAAAAAAGTGGAGTCTACCATTCGGGTGTCTTCACTGAAAGTGTTCTTATCCAATCTTACCAGCGGCGCAAAGGGATAGATCCTGCACTCATTCTCCACTTCGGGAAAAGTGGCCCTCAGCACAGGCCCCATCGAAAGCGGTGTTACTGTATTGATAAAATCCTGGCCGTCTACTTTTTCATGCTGCCAGGTCCGATAGATCCGGCCGGAGTTTTTATGGAATGCATCATAACTCCACTCACTCCGTACAAATAGCATGATCAGCACACAACAGGTAATCCCTACCGCCAGTCCAAGGATATTGATGGCAGTATAACCTTTATTACGAAGCAGGTAGCGAAG
>DATINK010000150.1:0-2787 GCA_035474355.1 Chitinophagaceae bacterium
TTCAGTCCTAGTACCGATGAAAATACATCTGCTATTAAAGTATTGGCAGAATCGTTTCGGTAATCGGGTCCCATCCACTGCAGCCAGATATAAGGCGTTTGAGCAATAGAGGAAACTTTAATATTATAGTCAGGCTTTTCAAGGGGTTTAAATTCCGGGATGGGATATTTCTGAATGGGGTCAAAGCCACTGCTTTTCCAGTCTCCAAAAACCTTATTGGCGCGTGCAAACACATCAGCCGGTTTTACATCGCCACAAATAACGAGCACTGAATTATTCGGGAAATAATATTTGTCTTTGATGATCATCATCTTTTCTGGCGTTGCCGTATTGATGATATCATGATCCCCGATCGCATTCTTACGTGTAAAATTTTCTCCCCAGCAACGTTTGTTCACATCGTACCATAACTGGAAAAACGGATCGCTTTCATTACGCTGGAATTCTCCATCCACGACGGGTCTTTCTTTCTGCATGTCTTCCGTGCGGTAGATGGGGAAGCGGATAGCAGCGTTCATGAATTTCAACCCGGCATCCAGGCTATCCCGGTCGAAGGTGAAGAAATAATTCACTCTTTCATCACCCGTGGTGCCATTCCAGAGCATGCCCAGTTCTTCTGTACGCCGTAAGAATTTTTCCTGGTCGGGATAATCTTTATTGGCTTTGAAGAACATGTGTTCAAACAAATGCGAAAGACCACTGTATTCCGGCCCTTCCGTATAAGCCCCGTTTTTTACAGCGATCTCGATCGTAGCCAGTGGTACTTTGTGATTTTCGATCACCACCACTTCGAGACCATTATCCAGCTTTTGCCAAAAATAATTTTTGGGTAAATGGGGTTGTGCTGTAACCGAAAGGGACGTAACGATACCCAGCAAACCCAGCCATTTCTTTGTCATAGTATTGTTTTTTGATTGATCAGAAGAGTGTCCAATTTACGCACGATCAGGATGGTAAAAAAATAGAAACCGTCATATTATTTTTAAGCCTGAGGCTGCCGGAAAAGCGGCTTCAGGTGCTGATGTCCGGTGGCAAAATGAGATCTTTAATTTCTAACGGGCTTTCCACCTTTTAATACACTCTGAATCCTTTCTAAAGTTTTTTTCTCACCACAAAGAGACAAGAACGCTTCTCTTTCCAGGTCAAGCAGGTATTGCTCGCTCACCAGGCTGGATTCTGTCAGGTCACCCCCACACATAACATAGGCTAATTTTTTAGCCACCACAGCATCATGTTCTGTGGCATAATTGGCTCTCCACATTCCATTGATCCCCGCATAGAGTGCGCCCAGGCCCAGCCTGCCCAATACTTTGATATCTTTTCGTTGTACCGGCATCGTATACCCGCTTTCAACAAATTCGATCACTGATCTTTTTGCTTCTGCGATCCGCCGTGCAGGGTTCACCACCACTTCGTCAATGCCTTTCCTGTATACACCCGTTTGAAAACCTTCAAAGCCCGATGTGGCCACTTTAGCGGTTGCAATCGTAAGGAACCTGTTTTTTAAAGTGATCGTTTCCGGTTCGTCTTCATGCATTTCATCAGAAGCCCGCAAAGTAAATTCTTTTGTGCCACCACCACCCGGGACCAGGCCCACACCCAATTCTACAAGGCCGGTATAGGTTTCTGCAGCCGGACAAACTTTATCTGAGTGCATGCTTAATTCACAGGCGCCGCCCAACGCAAGCCCATGCGGTGCGGTTACAACCGGAATGGATGAATAACGCACGCGCATCATGGTATTCTGAAAAGCCCGAATGGCCATATCCAGTTCATCATATTCCTGGTCGATGGCCAGCATAAAGATCATGCCCACATTGGCGCCGGCACTGAAGTTCGGACCCTCATTTGCAATGACAAGCCCTTTGAAGTTTTTTTCTGCTTTATCGATACCTGATGAGATTCCTTCCAGTACATCTCCTCCAATTGTTCCCATTTTGGTGAACCATTGAAGTCCCAACACTTCATCTCCTATATCATATAAACGGCAGCTTCCATTTTTCCAGACTAATTTATCGCTGTAATTACTTAGGATGATGAAAGATGCTGCCTGGTCACCCGCCGTTGTAGAAATATAATTTCCTGTTGCGGGGGAATAACTCAGCCTTTTTCCATTTTCAATCTTATAGAACGACTTCATTCCTTTTGCCAGCATATCATCCACCCACCCAGCTATCGAATAACCGGCTTCTTTCATGGCTTTTACAGTTCTTTCCACACCGAGCACATCCCAGCTTTCAAAGGCGCCGATCTCCCAGCCGAAACCCGCCATCATCGCATCATCCAGCCTGAATATTTCATCGCTGATCTCGGGTATCCTGTGTGAGATATATGAAAACAAACCATAATGAAAATGCCGGTAAAACTCTCCCGCTTTATCTTTTCCGGCACAAAGTATTTTTAACCGGTCGTTTAAATTATCAACCGGCTTCGCGGTTTCGATCGATGCAAATTTTGCTTTGACCCTCGGTTTGTATTCAAAACTGGAAAGGTCAAGGGCCAGGATATCTTTTTCACCTCCTGTTCCCTTCACTTTTTTAAAAAAGCCCTGCCCGGTTTTATCACCCAGCCAATTATTACTGACCATCTTCTCCAGCCAGGCGGGTATGGCAAATGATTCACGGGCTTCATCTTTGGGACAATTATCATATACTCCCCTCGCCACTTTCACCAGGGTATCAATGCCCACTACATCAGCCGTTCTGAAAGTGGCTGATTTGGGGCGCCCGATTATCGGACCCGGGCGAGCGCCACGATGTCGGACAGCATCGAAGGCCTCGGCCGGGC
>DATINK010000151.1:0-2869 GCA_035474355.1 Chitinophagaceae bacterium
GTTGCGGCCCATGAAAAGTGATATCCCCGCCACGGTTGGTCCTGAAAAATTCGATCCCCTTCATAGAACGCTTTTCTTCGTTGATCAGCACATGGTCAATATTGCCGCTTTTACCCAACGTATATACGGGAGGATGCTCGACGAACAAGAGATGGTTGACGGTTGACTGAGGACTGTTGACTGCATTGCCCCCATCCCCTAAAGGGGTGTGTTCATTGTCTGGAGACTTCGGATTGCCAATTGCCGATTGCCGATTGCCGATTGATTTCACCGCAAGATTCTCCTGTAGTAGTTTTTCCTGGTAATCCCAGGCGGTTTTATAATCCAGGATGCCCAGGTCTTCGAAATACACTTGTTGTTTCATGTACTGCAAATTTACCGACAAAAGGACATCCTTTAACTTTGGAATATGCCCGATGATATTCAACAGGAAGAACCCAGCCTACAGGACGTTAACGACGAACTTTACGAGCGATTTAATCTTACCATTGATAAAGGACAGGAGCCATTGCGCATCGACAAATTCCTGATGAACAGGATCGAGGGGGCAAGCCGTAATAAGCTCCAGCAGGCCATCAATACTGGAATGGTATTAGTGAACGGAAAAGAAATCCGGCCCAATTATAAGATCAGGCCGATGGATGAAGTCATCATCTATTCTGACACCCATCCTGATGAAACCAAAGTAAGCCCGGAGAATCTTCCGCTCAATATAGTATTCGAAGACGATTACCTGATGATCATCAATAAACCCGCGGGCATGGTCGTTCACCCGGGCAGCGGGAATTATTCCGGCACACTTCTAAATGGAGTGGCAGGTTACCTGCTCAGAAAAGACCCTGGCTTGACAGAAGAGAAATTGCCGCGTTTTGGACTGGTTCACCGGATCGATAAGAATACCAGCGGGCTGCTTGTAATCGCCAAAACGGATATTGCCATGCGTCAATTGGCGAAACAATTTTATGACCACAGCGTTACGAGACAATATGTCGCACTTGTTTGGGGGGATATGGAAAAGGATACTGGCACCATCGTTGCTCATGTGGGCCGGCACCAGCGATTCCGCAAACAATTCGAAGCCTATCCCGAAGGGGATCACGGGAAAGATGCCACTACGCATTATAAAGTGCTGGAGAGATTTGGATATGTAACGCTGGTAGAATGTGTACTGGAAACAGGCAGGACCCACCAGATAAGAGTGCATATGAAATACAAGGGCCATCCCCTTTTCAACGATGATTTTTATGGAGGTGATAAGATCGTGAAGGGAACCGTGTTTACCAAGTATAAACAGTTCGTGGAAAATTGCTTCGCTATCTGCCCCCGTCATGCATTACATGCCAGGACACTTGGATTTATTCATCCCATTAGTGGGGAGAAGATGAATTTTGAAAGCCCACTGCCGGAGGATATGGAACAATTGATCTCAAAATGGAGAAACTATGTTGCTGGGAAGAAGGGCTAACACTTTATTTAAAATCATACAACGTAGCCGTAAACCTTCCTCTTTCTCTCTTCTTAAAGATCATATCCCATGTCCCCACATACCGAAGCAACCGGGGAACCAGCATATTCCCGAATCGTGTTAGCTGTGCTTCCATATGCACATCGAAATCATACACACCTGCATCATAACTCATATCGTAGTTCCGGGCCATCACTTCCATGGTTTTCGCGCTGAACCAGGTGATCATGCTATCGATAACGATCTTATTCTTATCACTCCCGTCGAGCCCGCTTTTGGCCTTGATGGAAAAAATATAACAAGGTTCTCCTTCATATTCTCCCCAGTCGATCGTAAAATCATAGAGCCGGGCGCGATCCGGGTCGAATATGTCGATCTTGTTCCCGATAAAAGGGATACCCGGTATTTTTTTACCGGGATTGAAGAAAAGCATTTTCAGCTGCTGTTTACTTTTTTCAATTCCCGATTTTGATTTCGGGCTAAAATCCATGCCTTTTACAATATTCGATTCACCGCAAACCTTTCCCTGGGTAAAAAACAAACCGGCATATAATTCAGCCGTATAGTACCGATAGCCGGAATCCTTATCATAAAAATTTCCCCGGCTATGTTCATCGATCACTTCCATGATCCTGCAATTACCTTCCCGTCTTTGCCGGGTTTTGCTTTCCATGGAAGCCTGTACATTCCCTTTTTTATCATTAATGGCGATATAATTCCAGGAGCTGAAATTCAGGACGTGGAGGGTTCTGAAAGCTTTGTAAAATGTAGTGTCTTTTTTAACGCGGTCGATAAAGCTGGCCACGTCAAGGTTGGAACGGATCACCACTTCGGATAAGCTGATCATCCTGGCCAGGCGCTCATTATCGAGTGAGTCTTCGTTTTGTCCCCTGGATATAAACGGGAGCAAACACGATAGCACCAGGATTGTTCTTTTCATAGTTTTATAACTCCGGGAAAAGCATTTTATAATCTACTTCTATCTTCCCTTTCGAAATGTCAGACAATTTGCCGCGCATGAGTTTTCTTTTGATGGAAGGCAGGTGATCGATAAAAAGTTTGCCTTCTATATGATCGTATTCATGCAGGATCACGCGGGCGGTTAGACCGGTATAGGTTTTTATATGCGAATCAAAATTTTCGTCGCGGAATTGAAGGGTGACGGTTTGCTGGCGAAGGATGTCTTCCCTGATCTTGGGGATACTGAGGCAGCCTTCATTGTAGGACCATTCATCACCTTCCAGCTCAGCAATATGGGCATTGATGAATAATTGTTTGATCCCCGGAAAATCCGGGTATCCATGCTTTTCATCATCTTCCATATTCGCAAACATTTGCTGCGTATCTACAGTAAAAAGACGGATAGACCGGTTGACCTGGGGGGCAGCCAGGCCCACGCCGCTG
>DATINK010000152.1:0-5663 GCA_035474355.1 Chitinophagaceae bacterium
GGATTATTTTATCCTTTTCAAAAAGCGATTCAAAAATTTGCGGGCGTGGATTATCCGACTTTCAGGAAACAGGCATTCGAATATTATAAAAATATGGCGGGTAATACTGTGAAAAATGCTCCGGCCAGCCAGGAGAACATCAAAGAGATCACACGGATCAATAATAAATATGTCACCAGTTATTATTATCCACAATCAATGGGGGATAATTCCCTGGTATACCTCAAGGCAGATCTTCGTCACCGCCCTGCATTTTTTATCAGGACATCTTCCGGCGAAAGATTATTGAAGATCAGATCCATTTCCATTGATGAGCAATTTTCTTACCGCAATGGGAAAATTGTTTACGCGGCTTACGAAACAGACCCTCGCTGGTCCTGGCGGGATTATAGTGTGATCAAAATGCTGGACGTCAATACACATAAGGAGACGACACTCACAAAAAAGACAAAATATTTTACACCTGATATTTCTCCCGATGGTTCAAAGATCGCTGCAGTCATGCAGGTGCCGGGAGGAAAATGTGAGTTGCATATTCTCAATGCCAGCGATGGAAAAATGATCACAGCCATCAGGTCTGCTGAAATTGCTACGTTCACAGACCCCAAGTTCGTAGACGACCATTCCCTGGTGACAGCCGTTCGGCTGCAGGATGGTGAAATGGCATTGGCAATGGCTAATATAGAAACGGGTAGTACCATTCGCCTGACAACGCCTTCATTTAATATAGTCGGATTTCCAGGCGTCGATGAGGGTGTCATTTATTTCACGGCTACTTATGGTGGAAATGATGACCTGTTTGCCCTGCGTATGGACGATCATAAAATTTACCGGGTCACACAGGGTCCTTTGGGAAACTATTTCGTAAATGCGGCTGAAGGAAAGATCAGCTGGTCTGCATTTACAGCGGATGGTTACCAGCTAAGACAGATCGATAAAAAAGATATCAAATGGCAGGAGATCGGTATGGCGGAAGCCACAGCATTGAAATCCCGGTTTCCCGTCAGTCATACCAATGAATTTTCTGATATACTGCTCAATAAAGTGCAAAACCGTCATTTCCCGGTTTCAAAATATAAAAAAGTTACAGGCTTACTGAATTTCCATAGCTGGAGGCCTTATTATTCGGACCCGATCTTTACGTATTCTCTTTATGGAGAAAATGTTCTGAACACATTAGAAACAGAACTTTATTACCTGTATAACCGGGATGAAAAGACAAGTGCGGTTGGATTCTCGACTGTATATGGGGGTTGTTATCCTTATATCAACGCGGGATCTGAATATACATTCAACCGGGAAAGTATGATCGGAAGCCGGGTAAGGCAATGGGACCAGCTGGACCTCAGAGCCGGGTTAAATATTCCGCTTTTCATGACGAAGGGAGCCAGCATTATGCAATTCAATGCCGGTACGAATTATTATTACAGGAGTGAGTTCAATAAAGGGTTTTATAAAGATTCACTGGGAACCACACATTTCAGTTACCTGCTTCATTACTTGTCCTGGAACCATCATGCACAGCCAAGCGTGCAGGATATTTATCCCAAACTGGGTTATCATTTCAGTTTGAATTATCGCTATGCCATTACGAATATCAAGAGTTGGCAATGGCTGGCGAATGCAGGCATTTACCTGCCCGGCCTTGCGGCTAATCATAACATTTCATTTACCTGGGATTTCCAGGAGACGGATACTGTTCGCGTGGCTTTTGGAAACCGCTTCCCTTATGCAAGGGGTTATCATCCTGCTTATTTCGCAAGAATGTGGGGGTTCGCTGCCAATTATCATTTTCCATTGATCCTGCCCGACTGGGGTTTTGGCAATATGGTTTACCTGCATCGTATCCGCGCCAATGCGTTTTATGACCTCACGCGTGTTTATTCAAAAAACAAAGCGGTATCGAAGGATCAGCGGGCAGTAGGCGGGGAGATCTATATTGATACAAATTGGTGGAATCAATACCCGCTGACTTTTGGATTCAGGGTGAGCTATTTGTTGGATAAGGATTTTTTTACTCCAGGAAGGAGCACTGTTTTTGAGTTCATACTTCCTGTTAGTATCATACCTAGGTGATTATAAATTAAAGATTAAAGATGAAAGATTAAAGATGAAAGGTGGGATTTAGTTAAGAAAAAAACGTTGTTTTTTGGGTGTTTCCCTCATGGCTAACTTTCTATGGGTTGCTATTTTGCAATCATGGAAAAGCCAAATCTTATAGTGGACTTAAGTTTTGAATTTGCACTTTCACTTATCAAACTTTATAAAGAATTAGTAGAAAATCGCGAATTTGTAATTTCAAAACAATTATTAAAATCAGGTACGAGTGTTGGGGCAAATATAGAAGAAGCAGTTGCTGCCCAATCCAGGAAAGATTTTATATCTAAAATGTCAATTGCTTTGAAAGAAGCCAGAGAGACTCGATACTGGCTCAGGCTATTAGATAGAAGCCAGCTGGTTAAACAGAATTATAAAGAATATTTGTCTAAAATTGATTCGATTATTAATGTCTTAGTAAAAATTATTAAATCATCTAAAAATGGAAAGAATGATGACGCTCTATAATCTTTAATCTTTAATTTTTAATCTTTCATCTTTAAAGATTCTTCAATAATCTTTATCTTTTCTTCAGCATCAGACTTCTTCTTTCTTTCAGCTTCAATCACTTCAGCCTTGGCATTTTTGACAAACTTCTCATTGCTTAATTTTTTCTCAACAGAAACCAGGAAGCCTTTGAGATAATCCAGTTCTTTCAATAATTGTTCTTTTTGTGAAGCAGTATCGAGCGGCGTTGTTGTTTCAATATAGAATTTATCTTTTTGAACCACCACGGTAATGCTATTAGGAATAGCCGTTTCAGTAAAGAAAACAGCTTCTGCGTTCACTTGTTTTTGCAGGATTGATGTGATCTTGTCATATTTATTGCCAGTGGATTGAATATGAACCAGGATCGGGTCCCTGGGTTTTACATGATTCTTATTTCTTGCATCCCGGATGGCGGTGATCACTTCTTTGAGAAGAGAACCATGCGATAAGATCTGCGCATCAGGAGTAGTTGCGGCTGTATATTGTTTAACGACGATGTCATCCTCTCTTTGCTGTAACAGGTGATAGATCTCTTCCGTAACAAAGGGCATGAATGGATGCAGCAATTGCATTAACTCTTCGAAAAATTCCAGTGTGCGTTTATAGACAAATGAATCAATCACTTGTTCAGATCCGGAGCCACTTGCAGTTCTTGGGTCTGCCAGTGGGGGTTTGATCCATTCGAGGTACCAACTGCAGAAATCATCCCAGATAAGAGAATAGATCGTTTTTAATGCTTCGCTCAGCCTGAATTCTTTGAATTGTGCTTCCAGCTCGAGTTTGACTTCGTTGAGTCTTTGTTCAAACCAGTCAACTACAAAATTTGGGTCGCGGCGCCCATCTGAATAGCCGGGAACGGTTCTGACGGCCCACATGCGAACGAGCTTAAGCGCATTCCATATCTTATTAGTAAAGAAAAGGCCTTGTTCATTGCTCGCATCGTCCCATAGCAGGTCGTTGCCTGCCGGGGATGCGATCATAATTCCGAAACGAACTGAATCAGCTCCATATTTATCGATCAATGCCAGCAGGTCGGGAGAATTACCCAGTTGCTTACTCATTTTCCGGCCCTGCTTATCACGTACGATCCCGGTAAAATAAACTTCACTGAAAGGTTTTTCCTTTTTGTACTCAAAGCCGGCCATGATCATGCGCGCCACCCAGAAAAAAATGATCTCAGGTGCGGTGACAAGGGTATTGGTAGGGTAGTAGTAGTTAATATCTTTATTGCCGGGTTCACTGAATCCTTTAAAAACTTCGATGGGCCATAACCAGGAAGAGAACCAGGTATCCATTACGTCTTCATCCTGCGTAAGCTTTACATCATCACTTCCCCTCCTTTGGAGGGGGTTGGGGGGAGGCCATTGCTTATCGTATAATGCCTTCGCTTCCGCTTCATTCTTTGCAACAACAAAATTCCCTTCCCTGTCATACCATGCCGGTATGCGGTGCCCCCACCAAAGCTGGCGGCTGATGCACCAATCCCGTATATTCTCCATCCAATTGCGGTAGAGATTCCTGAATTTGACAGGGTAAAATTTTATTTCCTCATCTATCACAGCCTGTAAAGCAGGTGTGGAAAGTTTTTTCATAGAAACCCACCATTGCATGGATAAGCGGTCTTCGATCGGAACATCGGTTCTTTCACTAAAACCAACCTGGCTGGTATAGTCTTCGGTCTTGACAAGATGGCCTTTGGATTCCAGCTCGGTCACGATCTTTTTCCTTACGGCGAAACGGTCTTCACCAATATATAACTGTGCGGCTTCACTCATCGTACCGTCTTCATTGAAAGTGTCGATTACTTCCAACCCATGTTTTTCTCCCAGCTGGTAATCGTTCTTGTCATGGGCCGGTGTGACTTTCAATGCACCCGTTCCGAATTCCATATCTACATATTCGTCTGCAATGATGGGAATGCGTCGTTCGATCAGGGGTACATAAGCAAATTTTCCGTGCAGGTGTTTATATCTTTCATCTTTAGGATTGACCGCGATGGCCGTATCACCGAGGATGGTTTCAGGCCTAACAGTTGCGATTGTGATGAATTCATCACCCCCTCCTTCGGAGGGGGAAGGGGGGAGGCTATACCTGATAAAATACAATTTCCCATTCACTTCCTTCCTGATCACTTCCTCATCACTGAGTGCGGTTTTCGCGCGGGGATCCCAGTTGATCATTCTTTTGCCGCGGTAAATTTTCCCTTTTTTATAGAGGTCTATAAAAATATTGATGACAGTATCGTAGTAATGGGGGTCCATGGTGAAACTGGTTCTCTCCCAGTCAAGACTACAACCCAGCTTTTTCAATTGCTGAAGGATGATACCACCGTATTTGTCTTTCCATTCCCAGGCATATTTCAGGAACTCTTCACGGCTAAGTGAGGATTTTGCAATTCCCTGTTCCCGCAGCATCTGGACCACTTTTGCTTCCGTCGCTATTGATGCGTGATCGGTTCCCGGGACCCAGCAGGTATTTTTGCCCATCATTCTTGCGCGCCTGGCCAGGATATCCTGGATCGTATTGTTGAGGCAGTGACCCATGTGCAATACACCCGTAACATTGGGTGGGGGGATCACGATCGTATAGGGCTCTTTTGTAGAATCGGGTTCACTATGGAAATAGCCCTTGTCCAGCCAGTGCTGGTACCATTTTTTTTCTGCGTCAACGTGTTCAAAATTCCGGCTAAGTTCCATGTTCAGGGTTAGGCGCAAATTTACCCAAAGAGGTGGGAAATAAGGAATAAGGGGATAAAGAATAAGGAATAAGAAATAAGGAATAAGAAAACGGGGATCTGGAATTTGTGATTTGAATTATTTGTCCCCCGGCATATTCCTTTGTATTTCCTTACAGATATAAAGGTTTCCGTTAAAAACTTCAATGATACCCAGGTTGATCTCTTCGAGCGTGGAGGTTTTAGTGAGATAGCCTTTTGCACCTAATTTGAGCATTTGTGTGGCATAATTGTGCTGATCATTCACCGACATGCCGATTATTTTGACAGTTGGGTTGGCATCCAGGATCATTTTGGCAATTTCAAAGCCTTTTTGCGGCCAGATATTAATATCTACGAGGAC
>DATINK010000153.1:0-2123 GCA_035474355.1 Chitinophagaceae bacterium
GTCCTGAGGGGCTATAATATCTCGCAATCGTCAGGCGCAGGGCGGAACCATCACCCAATGGGTATTGTTGCAATACAAGCCCTTTTCCAAATGTCCTTCTGCCGATGATCATGGCACGGTCCCAATCCTGGAGCGCACCTACCAAAACCTCGCTGGCACTCGCTGAATTTTCATCTACCAGCACCGCAAGCTTTCCTTTTTCAAATAATCCATCCCTTTTGCATTTATATTCCCGCTTTTTCATGTGCGCGCCTTCCGTATACACAACGAGTTTGTCTCCATCCAGGAATTCGTCAGCGATATCGACCGCTTCATCCATATAACCGCCACCATTGCTCCGAACATCCAGGATCAATTGTTTCAACCCCAGTTTTTGAAGTGATTCCAATGCAGCCATAAATTCTTCATAACTGGATTCGGTGAATTTATTGAGCTTGATATACCCGGTTGACTGGTCCATCATAAAAGATGCATCAATGGAAAGAACAGGAATAGTGCCGCGGGCCACGACAAGCTTCATTTCCTTAGCCCCTCTTAATAACCGGATATCTGCTTTTGAATTTCTATCACCCCGGACGGTATTTTTTATAGTTTCTGATGTCAGCGAATCACCGACCAGCGAAACGCCGTTCACATCCAGGATCTTATCACCGACCTCGATACCCGCTTTATCACTCGGGCCACCGGGCATCACGAATACTATATTCACGGTATCATTGAAGATGTTGAATTCAACCCCGATTCCGCCTTCAAATTTTCCTTCCAGGTCTTCGTTCGCTTCTTTCAGTTCTACCGGTGGAAAATAAACGGAATGGGGATCGAGTTTGCTCATCATTTGCTCGATAGCGCTCGTCTCCAGTGAATCCACATTCACCGGGTCGACATATTTTAGTTTAATGAAATCAAGTGCTTCCTGAAGGGAGTTTCTTTTCTCAGAACTGAAGAATTTGCCGTTCCCCCCACCCAACTGGTAACCAAAATACATTCCCAATACCATCACAGCGGCAAATAGCAGGGGGAGCCAGACCTGTAGTTTTTTATTCATCATCGGCTATCTTTATGGTAATATGGCGCAAAATACTGGATTTGAACCTAATGTTGCCGTAGCCCTTCCATTTCAACAATACTTTATATGCCAGCTGTCAAATTGATCGCAGATAGTGGTGCAACCAAGGCAGAATGGTGCCTTGTATCAAATGGAAAAACCCAAACGGTTTTCACCCAGGGCATCAGCCCCTATTTTTTGAATGCGGATCAGATCAGTGCTTTGCTTCAAAAAGAATTAGTCCCTAAGATCAGGAAAGCAAAACCCGGCGAGATATATTATTATGGTACAGGTTGCGCCAACCCCGCCAATGCCAGGCTGGTTCGTAAAGCGATACAAAGTGTTTTTCCGGAAGCGGAAATCGCAGTCAACCACGACCTGATGGCAGCTGCACGTGCGCTTTGTGGAAAGAAAAAGGGCATCGCCTGTATACTGGGTACGGGTTCAAATTCCTGTTATTTCGATGGTAAGAAGATTGTGAGAAATAGCCCGGGACTTGGGTATGTATTGGGTGATGAGGGCAGTGGGGCTTACCTGGGAAAGAAAGTGGTGCAGCATTATCTCTATGATATTTTTGATGAGGACCTGCGAAGCCGCTTCGATGCCATGTACACGACAACAGCACCGGAAATACTGGAAAATGTTTATAAAAAGCCCTTGCCTAACCGTTACCTGGCGGGTTTCACACATTTCCTGGCGAAGAACCGCGGGCATTATATGATTGAAAACATTATCCAGGACGGCCTCAATGATTTTTTCTTTCACCACCTGTCAAAATACCGGGAATCGCAAACCTGTCCCGTACACTTTACAGGCGGTGTTGCATTTGGTTTTAAAGATGTGATACAACAACTTTGCAACGATTACGAAATGGAATTGGGTGTGATCATGAAGAACCCGATGAGCGGACTGGTAATGTATCATCGATAAAAAAATTAAACTTTTTCCCCCCTTTAGGGGGTTGGGGGTTAACCGAGGAATATGGCTTTTAAAAAGATCACTGAAAGAACGAGCCGCTACAGGCATCTTGAACAGATGTCTGTACACGATATTCTTGTCAACATGAACAAGGAGGATA
>DATINK010000154.1:0-3310 GCA_035474355.1 Chitinophagaceae bacterium
GGTGCCCTTGAATTTACCCGTTCCATAAATAAAATCAAGGGCTTCTTCACCATCTTTTGCATGGTAAAGATTGTTGGCCATATTGTTTTTCTTCAGTTCCCGGATGGTCAGCTCCGCATCAGCCGGGTTATCTTCTACCAGTAAGATCTCAACGGAATGGGTATTCATATTTTTAGATTTTAGGCCTGGCAATCCGGCTTAGAGCAATACCGGGTTCAGCATTTGATCATCTTAAATTACAAAAAAAAAAATTCCCTACCGGTTTCCTGTTTACAATAAGTATTTCCATGTAGAATATTTCTTACATTCTTTTGCATCCATCCCGACAAATAAATAGCTGATATTTCTAT
This sequence comes from Chitinophagaceae bacterium, assembly GCA_035474355.1. GTDB lineage: Bacteria > Bacteroidota > Bacteroidia > Chitinophagales > Chitinophagaceae > DATINK01. Next base: position 351 of record DATINK010000154.1, read on the forward strand.
TTTCTCTTATTTGACATCTCGGTTTCTTTGCCGCGTATTATATGAAATACCGAATACCTTACCTAAAACCAATTTTATGAGTATGCGCCAGTTGAAGATCAGCCATTCTATCACGACCCGGGATTCGCAGAGCCTGAATCGATATTTACTGGAGATCGGTAAGATCGAAATGCTCAGGCCGGAGGAAGAAGTAGATCTTGCCAGGCTGATCAAAGAAGGAGATAAAAAAGCTCTTGAACGTTTGACACGTGCCAATCTCCGTTTTGTTGTTTCTGTAGCTAAACAATACCAGGGCCAGGGCCTTTCCCTGGCTGATCTGATCAATGAAGGAAATATTGGATTGATTACTTCTGCCCGGCGGTTCGACCCCAGTAAGGGATTCAAGTTCATCTCCTTTGCTGTGTGGTGGATCCGTCAGAGTATTATGCAGGCTTTAGCGGCCCATGCCCGGACAATCCGCATGCCGATGAATAAACTGGCCATCACCAGCCGTATCCGGAAAACCACTTCTATATTGGAACAACAATTACAAAGAATGCCATCTGACGAAGAACTGGCTGAAGCCATGCAGATGAATGAAGAGGAGTTGGCGCAGACCATGAGCTGGAATCAACAAGTGGTGAGTCTCGACACCCCGATCGACGAAGACGGAGAAAACAGTATGCTGGATGTGATCGAGAACCCCAATGCCAGTAAGGCAGATGATCATCTTCATCACCATGAATCTTTGAAGACCGAGATCAACCGTTTATTGGATCGCTTGCCCGGGAGGAACCGGCAGATCCTCTGTGAGTTCTTCGGTATCGGTATTGAGCATTCATTAAGCATTGAAGAACTGGCCCGTAAATTCGAACTTTCCGTGGAAAGGATACGCCAGATCAAAGACAAAGCTTTAGAAAAACTAAGAGCTTGTTTGAACTATGAAACCCTTTGTGGATTCCTGGCTGCTTAAGTCAGGGGATTAAATAATTGCTGCATTTTCTGCATCGGAACGTCTCCGGATGAATAGGTGTAAACCCTTAGGACTGGGGCATCTATAAAACAATTGCAGATCTCAATTCATTTATAGACCTTTATATCAGCTAACTGTGATTTTTCCTGCAAAACTGTGATAGGGGACACCAAGCCGCCAATTATTGGAAACCCGAACCGGGTACTTACTACTTTTTTAAATGATCAATAAATCCGGTACTATGGCCACACAACCTTTACAAAAAAGGAGGTCGGTTTTATTTTTCCGGGGATTATCCATCCGGCAAAGACTTCCGCTCCTGATCTGTACACTTTTGCTGATCGTCATTCTCGTTTTCAGCTGGTCTTCTTATATCGGTGTAAAAAATGCAGCCATGAAAATGGGAAAGGCAAGGTTGCAAACCCTTACGGGACAACTGAGTTCCTTATTCGGACAATCCGCGCAAGCCGTACTTATAGGGACCCATACCGCTGCTTCACAAGAACCTGTCAAAAAAATTTTACGGGAGAAAGTAATTCCTGGTGACAGTTCTGCATTACTGGTGTTGCAAAAACTACGCACCGATAGCTCCTGGGTATTGGTGCAATTGCTCAATGCTGATCGAATGCCGGTTTTGAGTTCAGGGTTTCCCGGCGTGCAGTCAATGATGGATATGAATTCCCTTTCTTCCTCATTTCCTATTGAAGCAGATTCCGTGAAGATCGGTAAGTTTTATTCTTACGGGGATTCGATTTATTATGCTGTCATTGCAGCTGTCTCGGAAAATAAACAGGTCAAAGGTTACCTGGTCAGGTGGCGATTGCAAAAAGCTACTGAAAAAGCGGTTGCTGAACTCTCCGGCCTGTTGGGCAGCAATACTGTATTATATGTGGGTAATGCAGACGGTAGTTTTTGGTCAGACATGAATAAGAGAGTGGATCCTCCCGGTACAACTATTAAACCCGGTAACCAGTTTTATAATTATTCACGTGCCAAAAATGGAAAAGTACTGGCCACTGCCCGGCCCATCGCTCATACACCCTGGGTGGTGCTGACTGAAGTTTCCCGGCAAAAAGTACTGGAATCTGCCAATCGCTTCCTGGGTAATATTTTTTTTATAGGTATCCCCCTGATACTACTGGGTTTCCTGATCACCTGGTGGATGAGCAGGAATCTTACCAGGCCTTTAAAAAAACTTACCCACGCAGCATCTTCCATCGCCGGCGGAAATTATGATACATCCGTGGATGTGGATCGGCGGGATGAGATCGGCAAACTGGCACGGGCATTTAATGCCATGACCATCCAGGTCAGCAATGCGAAATATAACCTCGAGAAAAAAGTCGTGGAAAGGACTTCACAACTTGAAAAGGCCAATAAAGAACTGGAAGCATTTTCTTATTCCGTATCGCATGACCTGAGGGCGCCCCTGCGCGCTATTAATGGTTATGCCACGATCCTGAAAGAAGATTATGTTTCTCAAATGGATCCCGAAGCCAACAGGCTGGCAGATAAGATCACTACCAATGCGAAAATGATGGGGCAGCTTATCGATGACCTCATTTCATTTTCACAATTATCCAGGAAAGATGTGAATCGCCAGTTGGTCGATATGAAAAACCTGGCAGAGACCTGCCTGGCAGAATTATCACAGCATGATCCTGCCCATAAACTCCAGGTGCTTGTTCATCCTTTACCTGCCTGTCATGCCGACAAGGATCTTATTAAACAAGTTTGGATGAACCTGATCAGTAATGCATTAAAATATACATCCAAAAAGCCGGTTCCCTGTATTGAGATCGGTTGCCAGGAGGGGCAATCGATGCATCGGTATTTTATTACTGATAACGGCGTAGGATTCGACATGCAATATGCGCATAAATTATTCGGTGTATTCCAGCGATTACATAGTCAAACTGAATTTGAAGGTACAGGTGTTGGCCTGGCCCCTTGCGAAAAGGATCGTTCTGCAGCATAATGGAGATATGTGGGCTGAAGCCGTGCCGGG
>DATINK010000155.1:0-5228 GCA_035474355.1 Chitinophagaceae bacterium
CCATTTGCTGTCCGCTCAAATGTTCGCCAGCAACGCCGATGTTTTTGCCGATATACTCGGATCCTTTTTTGAAAACACCATACACACACTTACCAATATCTTCAGCAGCAATGCCGGCCATCTTTGCATCCCCAATGGGAAGGGTCAATGCCAGTTTACCATCTTCACCTCTTTTTGGACCGGCGCCGAAATAAATGAAATTGTCCCAGTAAAATGAAGCATGTAAAAAAGTAGTGGGTACTCCTGCTTCTGCGAAAAATTTGTTGGATTCTCCCTTGGCGTCAAAATGAGGCACCTTATATTTTCCCATCAATGTGGGCATTCGATCATCATCAAGAGGAACCAATTCACGGGTGTCTTCGAGTGTTGACCAGACTGCATGTTTGATGCCGGCTTCTTTAGCGGCTTTTGCAAAAAGAGCTGCTTCTGTTTTTTCCTGTTCCGGGGAAAAATGCGCCCAATAAAATGTAACGAAAAATGCACCGTATGCACCCTTGAGAGCATCGTGTACAGATGCCGTATTGCTAAGATCGCCGTATACTACTTCTGCACCTAGTGCGGCCAATGCCTTCGCTTTCTCACTGTTGGGTTCCCTGGTTACTGCACGAACCGAGAATTCACTTTTAGGATCGTTGGCGATCGCGCGGATCAATCCACCGCCCTGCGCACCCGTGGCGCCAAACACGGTAATGATTTTTTTAGTTGACATGCTAAATGAAAGATTAAAAATTGAAGATTAAAGATTAGAGCTCAAAATTAATGTTTTAACATTAATTCAAGGAAAAGCCGGGATTTTATTATTTCAAATGATATTCGTCTGTGAATTCATTTATTAGCTCCCCGGCAAGGTTTTTAGCCTGCACCAACGGCTCTTCTCCCCGGCGGAGGTTTCTTTGTTGTACAACGATCATATTCAGTAACTCCGTTATTACATCACGTTTGCCTTCTAAAGAAGGGACTTTTGTGGATAAAAATGTATCCAATGTTGACCTGGAAATTGTGTCCAAACTCCAGAGAAATAGCCTGGAAACATCCTGGTGCATTTGAGGATCCAGGGTCTTATTAATTGAATAGAGCAAATCGTTTCCCCGGGTCTCATGATTGGAAAATTCTCTTTCGATCTCATTGATAGCTGCATCATATTTCATCAGTTTTTCCAGGAGGCGATGTTTAAAATAACGCAGGCTGCCCGAGTTCTTAATTTGCTCAAATGTGGTGCGGTTCCAGGAAACACCCGCAGTCCAATACATGAACCGCGCATAGAATGAAAACTTAGTGGCATTGGGTCCTTCCAGCCTTGATTTATTCAGATGTAAAAGGGTGTCGCAAACTGAAACATATAGCCGCTCCGCTTTTTTGTAGAATTCGATAGCAGCTGTATCATTATGCAAGTCTTTTACTAATGACCTTGCAAATTCTTTTGCCCTGACATGTTCAACTTTATGCTCCCTGAAATTTTCCGCAAGAAAACCACAGAAAACAGCCAGGAAAAGCATTAAGAATTCCCAGAAATAATGGGTCCATTTTTTTCCATGACTGTGTGCGTGGTGATGTACTTCCATGTAGTGAAGCTAAAACATCTTAAACAGGCCCCTGAAAAACAATATTCCTCCTACGATCATGAGCCCATAACTGAAGCCAAAACCCTGACCGGCAATATTGAATTTAGTTCCAAAAAGGATTAATCCAATACCTGCAATTACAATACCTGCCAACAACATTTTTTGTCCTTCTGATCTCTTGGCACTCACTTGTACCGGCTTGTTTTTATTGATCTCGACCATCATGTTTTTGATCACCTCGTCTGCATCTGCAGAGCTTAATGCATGATTCATCAGGTTGATCTTCGTGGTCTGCTGGCTAAGCTTTTTAACGATCAGTTGGTCGGCAGCATAATTATACATTTCCTGCAGGCTTGCAAATGAGCCAAAGTTGTTTGTCGGATTTGCTTGTAGCGACGGAGAAGAGACTGCCTGTTCTGCCTGGGTGGCACCTTTAGCCTTATTCTGTTTTTGTATGGCCACCATCATATTCTGAATAACAATATCTGCATCCGCATCTGTTACCCCATGTTCCATCAGGTTGTTCTTAACGGCATCATTACTGAGGCCCTGGTTGATCATCTGATTGGCAGCATAATTATACATTTCCTGTGAAGAGGTGAAGGGTGGTTTCATGATGGTCGTTTTATCAAAGTTAGAATTTCTTATAAATATTAATCATTCACCACTTCTATACAGGGACAATCTTTATGAAAGATCCTTTTCTTTCCATCCGGTGTAAAGCATATTCCTGTTGGATAAGACAATGCTTACAAGTTCACCTTGTATTTCGTACTCCGTCCTCCGCCCAAACCAAGATATACCATAGCTTTCATTTCAAGAAGTTCCTGCAGGTGTCTTGTTGCGGTAGCCTTAGAAACGCCTGCTATCGATCCATATTTCCCTGCGTTCATTCCGCCTTCAAATCCTTTTGGTCCTTCTTCCAGCATACGCTGGATCACTTTGAGCTGAGTTTTGCTGAGTTGATCCCGGAACTGATCGAAGAACCTTGCTTTCCGAAGTAGGAAGTCTATTTGTTCTTCCGCTTCTGTTTGCGCAGCTAATGTGGTTTGGATGAAATAGTTCATCCAGGGAGTTATTTCATTGGAATGTTGCGCTTTTTCCAATGCATCATAATACGCTTTTTTGTGAGCCTCGATCGTACGGGACAGACTCATCAACACGGGCCGGCCGATACCTTGCGAGAGTGCTTTTTCCGCGATAGCGCGACCAATACGTCCGTTACCATCTTCGAAGGGGTGAATGGATTCAAAGTACAAATGCGCGATTGCCGATCTTACCGGCGCTTTTTTGATCTCATTCTCACCAGCAGGACCTGTGTCATTGAACCAATGGATGAATTTTTCCATTTCTGCCGGTACCCGATCGGATGGCGGCGCTTCAAAATGTATTTTTTGTTTCCCAGATGGTCCCGAAACAACCTGCATGGGTTCCTGGTGAGTGCGCCATTCGCCAATTTTTACATCGGCGTTTGTTCTGATCAGCATGCGATGCCACTCGAATAATTTTTCCTGCGTGAGTTTTTCTTTAAAGGTGCTGCGTACATCGGTCATCAGTTCGCCGATACCTTCGGCCTGTTTGTCCCGGACTTTTTCGGGTGCTGCATTCAGACCGAGATTATTTCGAATGGATGATGTAACATCTTTCCGGTCCAAGTATTCGCCTTCTATCTCTGACGTCTTGATCGCTTCCGCCACCATCATATCGATAATCGTTTCCATTTGGACATCTTCTGGCAATGCATTCAGCATCCCTGATACTTTTCCAATTTTTTCTGCAAACAGGTAAAGATCATCTTCTGCATTTTGCAGAGAATAGGTAAAATGAGGCCATTCTTTATATTCCCAGTTATAGCGCAGCATGAGCCGATTAGACAATTTATTCGGCTCAAATATAATAAAAAAATGAGTCGATTATATATTTTATTCGGCTCATTAATCAATAAACGATTAATTTTCAATTAAATAAAAAAGGCCGGCATTTATAGCCGGCCAATCTTTTGCTCCTGCTCCCCGACTTGAACGGGGGACCCTCTGATTAACAGTCAGATGCTCTAACCAACTGAGCTAAGCAGGAAAATGGGTTGCAAAAATAGGAAATATTCAGCCTTTTGGGAAAGCTAAATGCAAAAAGACTGTAGATCAGCTCTCAATAAAGATTGATCTCGTATAGGGTCCCGCTCGTCTCAATGGTATATATATGCGATTCCCCGGCGAACAGGAATTTTGTATTTGCAAAATCCGCTTTACCCATCTGAACCCATACACCCGTAGATAAATTGGTTTTATAAAGTGCACCCGAGGATTCTACCGTATAAAGACTTCCTTTATATGTACAACCCGCAATGGTGTTTACCCATGCCCCGGCCAGACCGACCCTCTTCCAGCTACCATTATAAGTAGAGATCTCATAAAGGCTTCCATCCTTTTCAATCGTGTAGAGTTTGCCATTTTCGTTGAATAAATACCTGGTATTGATATAATCAGCATTACCGATCTTTTGCCAGACCCCGGTAGCAGCACTGGTATGGTACAGAACTCCCGTACTCTCTACTGTATAAATATTACCGCTATTAACGACCCCGGCGATCGTATTGATCCATGCCCCAGTAGCACCCAGTTGCTGCCAGTTGGCATTGGATGGATTGGTCCTGAATAAACTGCCGTTGGTCTCAATAGTATATACATATGCGTCTCCCGCAAATAACTGGCTGGTATTACCATAAGTTGAATTGCCTATCTTTTGCCATGCACCCGTGGAAGGATTGGTCTTATATAAAGCTCCCGTTTCTTCAATAGTATAAAGGACACCATTATTGCTGGAAGCAAATTTGGTGTTGATCCAGGCGCCGGCTTGTCCGACCTGTCGCCAGGTGCCCGGCTGTGCATGTAAGGCTGTAGTGATACTAAGGATGATTAGTAGCTGAGATAATTTGCGTATCATAGTTAAGGTGTTTGCTTGTTGAATTAAAGGGTATAAATTTTAGATTAGTAATGAGAAGTTACGAATATTTTATTTTTTAGGAGGCTTATAATCTTTAATCTTAAATCTATAATTTATAATCTCTAAAACCCCCAGAAACTGGTTTTCTCAACGCCCACATAAACCCCTTCCTCGCGTATTTCCACGGGGTAGGTCTTCATATAATATCCTTCACCACTGGTATTGCGGCCGTTTGCAATGCTGTATTTGTAACGATGGACGGGACAGACTACATTTCCGATCGCATCGATATGTCCATCGGCTAATATGCCGCCTGCATGGGGACATTTATAGGCAAATGCGAAATAGCTGTCTTTGTGTTTGGCGAGACAGATCTGTTTATTGTCAAGATTGGCAACAGCAATATTGTTTTCAGCGAAATCGAATTCGTTGATATGCTCCGCAACCTTATGCCAGGAAAATTTTTTACTCATTTTTTTGTTTCACGCAGAGACTGCAAAGAAACGCAAAGAATACAAATTCTCGCAACGGCGCAACGGCGCGGCGGTTAAGATTTCCTCTAACTTAAAACTTAGAACTTAAAACTTACAACTATTTTTGCCTCTCTATGAAAGTAAGCACAATGAGGGCCGTAGATAGATGGGTGGGTGTACCACTTTGCTTACTCGTAAGCCCATTCTGCTGGTTCTCCGACCTGGTACGCGGAGCAAAAAGAAGAAAGCC
>DATINK010000156.1:0-4989 GCA_035474355.1 Chitinophagaceae bacterium
GAGGAAAGAAAAGAATACCCCTTCATTGTATTCGATAAAAAAACAAATACATATGCCGGCAGCACCCGGTTCTATGATATCCAGCAGGGTTACCATACCACCCAACTGGGCTATACCTGGTATGGAGGAGCATTTCAACGCACCGGCCTCAACCGTCATTGCAAATTATTACTGCTCAGTTTTGCATTCGAAGAATGGATGATGGAAAGGGTGGAGTTCCGTGCAGATGCTTCCAATGACAGATCGATCACCGCTATGAAAGCGATCGGGTGTATTGAAGAAGGGATCCTGCGCAGTCATATTCCAACCGTGGAAGGAAGACGAAGGGATAGTATCGTGCTGAGTATATTAAAAGATGAATGGAACCAGGGGGTAAAGGAATTACTGAGGAAAAAGATCTATTTATAGTAGTTTTCCAAACGCATGTTGCCACAACAAAATAAGATCGTGATCATTACGGCTCCTTCGGGTGCCGGCAAGACTTCTATTACCCGGCATTTATTGAAAGTATTTCCGGATCAACTGGCATTTTCCATTTCTGCGACAACGAGGCCCGCCCGTCAATACGAAAAAGATAACGTGGATTATTATTTTATTACCGTGGAAGATTTTCAAAAAAAGATCCATAACGAAGCCTTTATTGAATGGGAGATGGTATATGAGGGAAAATATTATGGGACATTAAAAAGTGAATTGAAAAGGATCTGGGAAGATCATAAAACCCCTTTGCTGGATGTAGATGTTCACGGCGGGGTTCATGTGCAACAACTGTTTCCCCAAAATACACTTACACTTTTCATAGAACCCCCTTCTATTGAAGAACTCCGGCATCGCCTGGAATCCAGGGGCACAGAGACCAAAGCCACCCTGGAAGCAAGGATCAAAAAAGCCTCCTTTGAATTAACCTTTAAGGATCAATTCAACCGGGTCATCGTCAATGATTACCTCGATCGGGCCTGTGAAGAAGCCCGGCAAATTGTAGGTGAATTCCTTGGGATACTTACTCCAAACAGCTGATTCCCTTTATTTATCTTTACTCCCCCATGATCGATTGGAAGATCATATTGTTCTTTCTCCTGACCCTGTTATTGATGGGGTTTTTTGCCGGCATTGAAATGGCTTTCTACAGTGCCAACCGGCTAAGTATCGGGATCCGGAAGAAACAAGGGGGAACGACCAACCAGATCCTTTCCACTTTTGTAGATTCCCCCGCCCGTTTTTTAGGCACCACTTTAATTGGTTTTAATATTTTCCTGGTCTTTTTTGTTTTACAGATCAGTCATGTGATGTTACCGGTTTGGAATGCGCTGCATGTTCATTCGGACCTGGTCAGGCTCATCGTGGAAATTGCGTTAGGTACACTCGTGGTCATGGTGCTTGCAGAATTTATACCCCGGGCCATATTCCGCGCCAAAGCAAATACTTTGTTAGGCCGCTTCGCCCAGATCACCAATTTCTTTTACCAGATGTTTTATCCGTTGGCCAGCGGATTGATCCTGCTTGCGGAGTGGATATTGAAATACATTTTCAATATCCGGCTGGATAAAACCAAGGAAGCTTTCAAACGCAGTGACCTGAAAAACCTGTTTCACCAGAACATGGATGAAGAAAGACAGGAACGGAATACACAATTGCTGGAAAACGCGCAGGAGCTGCCGCATGTCAGGATCCGTCAGTGCCTGGTCCCGCGCAAGGAGATCATTGGCGTGGACGCGCGGGCAACATTGGAACAGGTGAAAAGAAAATTCGTGGATACCAAGCTAAGCAAGCTGATCGTCTATGAAAAAGACATCGACCATATAGCCGGTTATGTGCACCAGCTCGATCTTTTTAAAAGACCCGCTTCGCTCCAGGCTATTTTATTACCGATTCCAGCGGTGCCGGAAAGCATGAGTGCCACGGACCTCATCAATAAATTCACACGGGAAAGAAAAAGCATTGCCTGGGTGGTGGACGAATTTGGCGGAACCGCCGGTATTATCACCATGGAAGACGTGCTGGAAGAATTATTCGGTGAGATCCAGGATGAATATGACACGGAAGAGTTTGTTGAGAAAAGGATCGCTGAAAATGAATATGTTTTTTCAGGGCGGCTGGAGCTTGATTACCTGGAAAAAAAATACGGCTTTGATTTCCCCGAACAGGATTCAGAAACCCTTTCAGGTTATATCATCAATTACCATGAAACCATCCCGCACCAAAAAGAGAGGATCATCATTGACAATTATGAATTCGATATCGTTACGGTGAGTGACACCCGGATAGAAATGGTGAAAATGAAGAAATTAAAATAAATACCGATTGCTGATTGCCGATTGCCGATTGTCCATTGAACCTATCTTTGCCCCCTATTCAAACCAATGGGATTACTGAATTTTTTTAACCGCAGGAATAAGAACCCGAATGCGGAGATGTCTTTTATTGATCATCTCGAAGACCTGCGCTGGCACGTGATCCGCTCGGTGGTCGCCATACTTATCGGGGCGATCGTGGTGTTTATTTATGCCAGGGAGATCGTTGATAAAGTAATTTTCGGACCCGCCCACGATAATTTTATCTCTTATAAATGGTTTTGTGATATGGGCCATTTTTTCAGGCTGGGTGACTCGCTTTGCATGAATGGGGTTGACGTTAAGTTTCAAAGCAATACCATGACCGGCCAGTTCATTTCTTCATTTACGCTTTCGTTTGTAGGGGGGTTCGTGATCGCTTTTCCTTATGTATTCTGGGAGTTCTGGCGATTTATCAAACCCGCACTTTCTGAAAAGGAATTAAAAAGGACCAAAGGGATCATCTTCTGGGTTTCTTTGCTCTTTTTCGTTGGCCTGCTGTTTGGATACTACATCCTCACTCCTTTCATGGTGAATTTTTATTTTTCTTATTCCCTGAGCCCCCTGATCGTCAATATCCCGACTTTTTCTGATTATTTTGAAAACCTGATCTATACTACCGTCGGCATCGGGGTTTTATTCCAGCTACCCTTATTGGTCATGTTATTGGCAAGGATCGGTATCGTTACAGGGCGTTTCCTGAAAAAATACAGGCGGCATGCATTTGTGATCATTCTTATCGCGGCCGCGATCATCACCCCTTCCACGGATCCCTTCAGCCTCACCATCGTTACCATCCCATTATATGGTTTATATGAGGCTAGCATCATTATTGCTTCCAGGATCAACAGGCGGCAGGAGAAGGAAATGAATGAGTGGAGTTAGTTAACTTTGTACAGTCGCCATTCGTAAATCATCAATCGTCAATCGTAAATTATTATCATGCATTCTCCATTTGATCTTCAAAAACCGATCGCGATCGGAAGCGACCATGCGGGGTATGATATCAAAGAAGATCTGATCTCATTCCTTGAAAGCAAAGAATTGCCTTATAAAGATTTTGGTACGCATAGTAAGGACTCTGTGGATTATCCTGATTTTGCACATCCTGTTGCTGAAGCCGTAGCCAGCGGAGATTTTGCTTTTGGTATCCTTACTTGCGGGTCGGGCAATGGCGTTGCCATCACGGCTAACAAACATCCGGAGATCCGGGCTGCACTATGTTGGGGAGAAGAAATCGCCAAACTGGCCCGTGAACATAATGATGCCAATATATTATGTATTCCCGGCAGGTTTGTAAGAGAAGGGGATGCAGAAAAAATGCTGGCCATTTTTATAACGACCGACTTTGAGGGTGGCCGTCATTCCCGCAGGGTGGAAAAGATCGCCTGTGCCTGATAAACCAGCCAACAGCCACTCATCAAATCCGTTTTTCTTTACCGCTCACTATCCTTAAGTTTGAACCCTTCCTAACCGTTATTTATCTTTAAAATAGCACACATGAGAAAACTTCTTTTGATCTTATTACTGGCACCCGCATGCCTGTCTTACGCACAGAAAAAAAATGATCCCGGCACTTTTGCAAAGACCATTACTCCCGAGGACCTGAAAAAGCACCTCTATATTGTCGCCGGCAAAGAAATGGAGGGAAGAGAAACCGCCACTGAAGGACAAAAAAAAGCAGCCGCTTATATTGAAGCCCAGTTCAAGGCAATTGGATTGTTACCCGGCAATAACGGGAGTTACCAGTATTATTATCCCGTATATCGCGACTCCGCTGTTCAGGCAACCTTAGAAATTAATGGAACAGCTTACGAACAGAATAAGGATTTTAGCCCTGCTTCCAACAACTATAATTCAACTTTCCGTTTTTCCGAAGTGGTTTTTGTCGGCTATGGCATCAGCGATTCTACCATGGATGATTATAAAGGCCTTGATGTAAGAGGAAAAGCGGTATTGATCATCTCCGGAACGCCGCCTGGAGGAAAAACAATCAGCAATAATGTTAAACTCGCTTCCGCTCAGAAAAATGGAGCTATCGCTGCTTTATTCATCAGCTCTACAGGTGTGCAATCATCTGGCAGAGGAGGCGGAGGCGGTGGTATGTACCTGAATGCTTTTCGCGGTTCCTATCCGCTCATTCAATATGTTATTTCGGAAAAATTGGCGGAAGCGATCATGGGAGGTGACTATGCACAGGCCAAAGCCGGTGCTGTCGTTCCGAAATCCTATACTGCAAACGTGTTTTTAAATTTCAATAAACAAATTTCTTTATTGCAAAGCAGTAACGTAATGGGAATGCTGGAAGGTACCGACCTGAAAGATGAATATGTTTTTGTGACGGCACATTACGACCATCTTGGTAAAAGAGGCGATACAGTCATATACTATGGTGCAGATGATGACGGATCCGGAACGGTCAGTGTCATTGAAATGGCGGAAGCATTTGCAAAAGCCAAAGCGGCCGGTAAAGGACCCCGCAGAACCATGATATTCATGACCGTCAGCGGTGAAGAAAAAGGTCTTTGGGGCTCCCAGTCTTATACAAATAAGCCTGTCTATCCATTGGAAAAAACATCGGTCGACCTGAATATCGATATGATCGGCCGCACCGATACCAGCCGTCACCATGGCGATATTAATAATTATGTATATGTCG
>DATINK010000157.1:0-4405 GCA_035474355.1 Chitinophagaceae bacterium
GTGTATTCGTCCTGGTGTCAGGAGTCCTGACCGTCCTTGTATTTAAAACCGATTTCATTTTTGAAGTCAGTCTTTCAGTGCTCAGCTGGTATTGCATTATCATATTCATGGTTTATATCATCAGCAGGATACTGGCAGGCAGGAAAGAGCATACGGGGAGCCAGGAAGAACCTTCCTGAAATTTTCCACAATCGTTAATAACTCCGTAAATGTCAGGCGGAACGGGTTTTGGTATATTTGCGCGTAATGGCAAAAGAAAAGGAAAGCGCCCTGAAAGATCCTGCCCGGAATAACCTCTTCGAATACACCGAAGAGAGCATTAAATCCCTCGATTGGAAAGAACATATCCGGTTGCGCCCCGGCATGTATATCGGTAAGCTGGGTGATGGATCATCTCCCGATGACGGGATCTATGTACTCCTGAAAGAAGTAATGGAGAATTGTGTCGACGAATTTGCGATGGGCTATGGAAAGGCCATCGAAATTACCGTGGAAGGACAGCAGGTTGTGGTCCGTGATTATGGACGCGGAATACCCCTGGGAAAAGTAATTGATGCTGTCAGCAAGGTGAATACCGGTGCGAAATTCGACAGCAAAGTTTTCCAAAAAGCCGTGGGATTGAATGGAGTGGGTACCAAGGCTGTCAATGCGCTCAGTAATTATTTTAAAGTCACTGCCATCCGTGAGGGGAAAGAAAAAACGGCTGAATTCAAGCGCGGCGTGCTGGTCAAAGAATATAACCAGTCCAAAACAAAAGAAGATAACGGCACCATTGTCACTTTTATCCCTGACGATTCAATGTTCCGGCAGTTCCGTTTTCACATGGAATTCATAGAAAACCAGGTCTGGAATTACTGCTTCCTGAATGCCGGTTTAAAGATCATCCTGAATGGAAAAACATTTGTCAGCCGGAATGGGCTGGTGGACCTCCTGCAGCGAAAAACGAATGAAGATGAAATAAGATACCCGATCATTCAATTGAAAGGAGAGGATATCGAAGTGGCTTTTACCCATAACAATGATTACGGGGAAGATATTTACAGTTTTGTAAACGGGCAGCATACCACCCAGGGGGGCACTCACCAGCAGGCATTCAGGGAAGGGTTTGTAAAGACCGTCCGGGATTTTTATAAAAAAGATTATGACGCGGCCGATATCCGTACCGGAATTGTAGCGGCTGTATCTGTAAGAGTGATAGAACCTGTTTTTGAATCCCAGACCAAAACCAAACTCGGATCGGTCAATGTGGATGTCGACGGACCGAGCATGCGGCAGTTCGTTGGTGATTTTCTTGCCAAAGAGCTGGATAATTATTTACACCGTAACCCGGGGGTTGCTGAAGAACTGAAAAAAAGGATCGAACAAAGTGAAAGAGAACGCAGGGAATTGGCGGGTATTAAGAAGCTGGCCAATGAAAGAGCCAAAAAAGCCAACCTGCATAATAAAAAATTAAGGGATTGCCGTTATCATCTCAATGATGAACCACCGGCAAAAGGCAAGGAAGAGTATGTCGCTAAACAGGGAGAGACCACCATATTTATAACAGAAGGGGATAGCGCCAGCGGATCCATTACAAAAGCCCGGGATGTGGAAACACAGGCGGTTTTCAGTTTGCGCGGCAAACCCCTGAATTGCTTCGGACTTACAAAAAAAGTAGTGTATGAAAATGAGGAATTCAACCTCTTGCAGCACGCGTTGAATATTGAAGAAGGAATGGATGGATTAAGGTTCAATAATATAGTGATCGCAACCGATGCCGACGTGGATGGTATGCATATCCGCTTACTGCTGATGACTTTTTTCCTCCAGTTCTTCCCTGATCTTGTTAAACACGAGAAAGTATATGTGCTGGAGACGCCTTTATTCCGGGTTCGGAATAAACAGGAGACCATCTATTGTTTTGATGAAAGTCAGAAACAGGCTGCCATTAAAAAACTGGGACCCAAGCCCGAGATCACGCGATTCAAGGGACTGGGAGAGATCAGCCCGGATGAATTTGCGCAGTTCATAGGTTCTGGCATGCGCAAACAACTGATGCTATTAGAGCAGGGGGATCATATTCAGCAGATCCTGGATAATTATATGGGAAAAAATACACCGGAGAGACAGGAATTCATCATTGAAAATCTCAAAGTAGAAAGGGATAACCCGATAAGCGTTTAACATGGTACACATCGTATTCCAACAGTTGGACCTGGTATTATTGAAAGCCGCCATGCAACTGGATGAAAGCCTGGATGGGGAGATACTGGAGATCAAAGATGAATGGGGCGTGGGGCCCTTACAAGGTATCGACACTGAGGAGGGTTGGAATGCCAGGGTGGATTGGTGGAGAGTATTGCTGAGAGAATCACCTTATGGTGAAAAACTGGCTGGCAGTTTTGACGACAGGAAAACCGTTGAAGAGCTGAAATCCTTGCTGGATAAGGATTCCAGGCTGGAGGCCTGGATCTGGATAGGCCAGAACCAACACGATGTCACCGGTTATTACTGGTTGATGCCCCAGTTAAGATCTTATGCAGGAAGGATCATGATCATTTATCTCAACAACCTTCCCTTCATCAATGAAAAAGGACAATTATTTTATCCCTGGAATATTCATGACATCTTACCAAAAGAAGCGGTAAAAGCAAAAAGACTGGCAAGGCCTATCACGCTCAGCGAATTTGAACTTGACCCCGATGAATGGAAAAAGATCGTAGAAGAAAATGCAATGGTAAGGATCCTGGAAGGAGGTAAAAAAATTACGGGCCAGGCACCTGAATTTTATGATACTGAGATCATGAAAAACATACAGGCTGAATGGCAAAAAGCATCCCGGGTAATGCATAATATTCTTCATCGCATGAAGATCAAGACAGGAGACGTGTATTTAATGTGGAGGATCCGGCACCTGGTGACAGAAGGAAGGATAGAGATCTTAGGCGATCCGACAAAAGGCTGGAAAGAATTTGACCTCAGGCTACCACAAAGTAATGTTTCAGGAGCGATCGATCAGAACGCGGAAATTAACTCAGCACATTAGCATTCTAGCATATTGGATCTATGGCAACAACGAAGAAAAAAATAAAAGAAGTATTAAACAACGAGACTGGATTGCATGGACAGTACCGAAGCTGGTTCCTGGAATATGCATCCTATGTGATCCTGGAAAGAGCCGTACCCGCTATTGAAGATGGATTCAAACCGGTGCAACGCCGCATCATGCACGCGATGAAGGAAATGGATGACGGCCGTTATAATAAAGTGGCCAATATCATCGGGCAGACCATGCAATACCATCCGCATGGAGATGCCAGTATCGGCGACGCATTAGTGAACATGGGGCAAAAGGACCTGTTGATCGATGCGCAGGGTAATTGGGGGGATGTCCGCACCGGTGATGAAGCCGCCGCTTCCCGTTACATTGAGGCCAGGTTAAGCAAGTTTGCACTGGATGTTGTTTTCAATGCAAAGACAACTGAGTGGCAATTGAGTTATGATGGCAGGAAAAATGAGCCTGTTACCCTGCCTGTAAAATTTCCTTTACTCTTAGCCCAGGGAGCAGATGGCATTGCCGTGGGTCTATCCACCAAGATATTACCGCACAATTTTAATGAACTGATCGATGCTTCGGTCAAATACCTGAAAGGCAAACGCTTTGAACTATTACCCGATTTCCTGACAGGGGGAATGATCGATGTAACAGATTATAACCAGGGGAAACGCGGCGGCAAAGTGAAAGTGAGGGCCCATATGGAAGAAGTGGATAAGAAAACGCTGTTGATAAAAAGTGTTCCTTATGGTGTAACCACCACTCAATTGATGGAATCTATCGTAAAGGCAAACGACCTGGGTAAGATCAAGATCAAAAAGGTCACCGACAATACAGCGGCGGAAGTCGAGATACAGGTCGACCTGGCTCCCGGCATTTCTCCGGACATTACCATTGATGCACTTTACAAATTCACCGACTGTGAAGTTTCTATTTCACCCAATGCCTGCGTGATCGTGGACATGAAGCCCCAGTTCCTGGGTGTAAATGAATTATTGAAACTCTCGGTGGATAAAAGCCGGGACCTGCTGGAACAGGAATTAAAGATCCGTTTAAGCGAACTGCAGGAGAAATGGCATTATACTTCCCTGGAAAGAATATTCTTTGAAGAAAAGATCTACAAGGAGCTGGAGAAAAAACATGAGACCTGGGAAAAAGTGATCGAAGCCATCGATAAAGCCTTTGTCCCTTTTAAAAAACAGTTGAAAAGAGCAATTACCCGCGAAGATATCCTCAAGCTTACTGAAAAACCGGTTAGAAGGATATACAAACTGGATATCGATGAGTTGAATGAACAGATCCGCGGACTGGAAGCCGAGATCAAACAGGTCAAACACGACCTGAACAATATCGTCGATTATGCCATTGCTT
>DATINK010000158.1:0-8936 GCA_035474355.1 Chitinophagaceae bacterium
TGTAGATATGATTACTCTCGAAAAGCTCCTTTCCTTTTTTAGTGACCATGGCATCCAGTGCCAGGGGAGTTGTTTTAATATTTGGTAATCCTCTTTTCTCCGCTTCCTTGGCCCACTCTTCACTATACCCGTCACCTTCAAACAATACTTTTTCGCTGTCCACAATGTATCCGCGGATCACGTGCATGATCGCGATCTCTTTTTTCTCTCCCTTTTCGATCAGGGCATCTACCTCCGATTTGAATTGCTTCAGGGTCTGGGCCATGATGGTATTCAATATGGTCATTGGGTTGGCACAGTTTGCTGAAGAACCCACGGCACGGAATTCAAATTTGTTACCGGTGAATGCAAAGGGAGAAGTGCGGTTGCGGTCCGTATTATCCAGTAACAATTCAGGAATGCTTTTATGAATATCGATCTTCAGCAGGCTTTCATCTGTCTCATCCATTTTTTCAGAGACCCGGGTCTTGACGTCATTCAGCACTTTGGTGAGATACTGGCCTATAAAGACCGAGATGATCGCGGGTGGCGCTTCATTCGCACCCAGCCTGAAATCATTGGGGGCCGAAGCGATACTGGCGCGTAATATATCGGCATAATCATGTACCGCCTTGATGGTGTTCACAAAGAAAGTAAGGAACATCAGGTTGGTCTTCGGTGTTTTCCCCGGTGCCAGCAGGTTGATGCCCGTATCCGTTGCCATGCTCCAGTTATTATGTTTTCCGCTGCCATTGATTCCTGCAAATGGCTTTTCATGCAACAATACACGCAGGTTATGGCGCGTTGCCACCCGGCTCATCACATCCATCAGCAGCGTATTATGATCAACAGCAAGATTTACTTCTTCAAATATGGGCGCGCATTCGAATTGTGCGGGAGCTACTTCATTATGACGCGTACGTAAGGGGATCCCCAATTTATAAGCCTCTTCTTCATAATCGCGCATGTAAGCATATACTCTTTCAGGTATGGAACCGAAATAATGATCCTCGAGCTGTTGGTTTTTCGCTGAATTATGACCGTATACGGTTCTGCCGCACATGACCAGGTCAGGACGTGCATTGAAAAGTCCCTCATCGATCACAAAATATTCCTGTTCCCAACCCAGGGTAGGTGTTACACGGGTAATATTCTTGTCAAAATAATTACAAACATCAACGGCTGCTTTGTTCAATGCTTCCAGCGCTTTTAATAAAGGCGCTTTATAATCGAGCGATTCCCCGGTATAGGAAACAAAGATGGTAGGAATGCATAATGTTTTTCCCGGGCCCGTATCCATGATGAATGCAGGCGATGATGGATCCCATGCAGTATAACCACGCGCTTCAAAAGTGGCACGTAAACCACCACTGGGAAATGAAGATGCATCCGGTTCCTGTTGGATCAATGCATCCCCTTCGAATTGTTCAATGGGGGTTCCGTCACTTTTGATGGTGAAAAAAGAATCATGTTTTTCTGCCGTGCTCCCGGTCAGGGGTTGAAACCAGTGAGTGAAATGGGTAACGCCTTTGCTTTCTGCCCAGGCACGAATTCCATTGGCGATCTGGTTGGCCATGGCCCTGTCGATCTTTTGTCCCGCACGTATAGAATACTGAAGACTTTTAAAGCCTTCATCACTGAGAAATTCTCTTGCCGTTTTCTGGGTGAAAACATTTTCACCGAAAAGCTGGGTGATCTTGCCTGAACTATCTGCAGGTGCAGCCTGTACGGCAGTCAGGTTCTGGATAGCATTGAAACGGAGGGACATGGGTATATTTTTTTGCAAAAGAAAAGGATTCGAAGGAAAAAGAAGGAAAAATATTCAAAAACCTTCAGTATTCTTAGGAGTTTGTGGAAAAAAGGAGACTTATTTCTAAAAATGCATTGAAAAATGAGCGAACTCAGGAGGAATTCGACACATTATTTTTATTTTTAATATTATTTAACAGCAATTTGGATAAACGTGCCCAGTCGATCTGGGCAGCCATGGGTATGATCAGGAGAGGAATGATAATACTTCGGTACCGGACAATGGCACCGAGATTATTTACACTGAAGCCAATGGCAAGCAGAAGCGAAAAAGAAAAAAATACACAAAAGAGTACAAGATTTCTTGGGGGCGAACCCTTTATCCGGCAAAAAATGAAAAGTACAAACATCAATAATAGCAGATCGATCTCGATGGCAGCCGCTAATGAAAGGATATGTCTCACGTCACTGGGGTAGGGACGTATCGTCGATAAGTTAATAGCCTGCGGTGTATTCTTAATAAAACTGAGGACATTGGGCTGCAGTTCTTCGATAGGGATCATGGATTTACTCTTCAGTTTCATGAACTCCTGTTGCTTGTTCACGACCGCCTGTGGGAAATCAAATTTTGGGCTCACATATCTCAGTGTAAAGAACATGACGAGGAAAAAAAGGTAGACAGAAGAATAGATCACAAAACTTCTCTTTGGCCATCGTATAGAAAGTATCCAGGCGATGATGCCAGGGATTATGATCACGAAAAGAAAGTTTCTCAACGATAATAATAAGAGCAGCCCCAGTATGATCCCCCCAATTCGTTTAAAGCCGTATTTTTTTTCTTTCCACCCGAAATAAAGATGATAGATGATCAGGCTGATGCCCAGGAAGATCAGGCCATCTTTATGTAATCCGCTTGTCCAGTATAAAAAAGAAGGTACCAGGAAAGTGGCGATCAGCACCGGCAGTTTCCGCGAAGGGAATACATCCGTCATGACCCGGTAGATCGCAAAGGGTCCGAACAGGGAAAGGAAGGTGTAAAAAATAACGTTCACATAATAATTTCCGAAACTGATGATGTTGAAGATGGAAAGGATCTTGACAAAAACATTCCCTTTCAGGTCGTTCCAGTACGATTCATCAGCGGTAAAGAATTTTTCAAATCCTCCCTGGTAAGGGTTGTGAAATAGATTGGTGAAATATTCTCCCGGGTGGGTCCCCAGCAAGTGATATTCCTGGATGCTGGTGTTGTGAAAACTCCAGGTATCCGTCATCTGTGCGAGATTGCCATAATAAAGCCCGATCCATCCGTAAAAGATCCCCGCCATCACTTTGAGAAGGAAAACAATGACCAGTTGGGGTTGACTCAGACCTGATCGGGTAAAGAATTTTACCCTGGTGACCAGCCATGCAAATAAGACCAGGTAAGCAACAAAGAGGAGGTAATCCAAAAAGAGATGGTTTTGCGTGCAAATCTATTCATTAGTTTTGCTCTTTGTTTCAAAAAGTTTTCATGGAAGTTACTCTTGCTGTTGCTCAACAATTACGTCTTACTGAAGAAGAATTCAACCTGATCTGTCAAAAACTCGGCCGTACTCCGAATTTTACGGAACTCTGCGCATTCTCCGGGATGTGGAGTGAACACTGCAGCTATAAAAATTCCATCAAATGGTTAAAAACACTTCCCCGCGAAGGAGGAAGAATGCTGGTGAAAGCCGGTGAAGAAAATGCAGGCTTGATGGATATCGGGGATGGACTGGGTGTTGTATTTAAAATAGAATCTCATAACCATCCATCTGCGATCGAACCCTTCCAGGGCGCAGCAACCGGTGTCGGTGGTATACACAGGGATATATTTACAATGGGGGCAAGGCCTATTGCAGCATTGAATTCACTTCGATTTGGAAATCTTGAAGAAGACAAGACCCAACATCTATTATCAGGCGTTGTTCATGGTATCGGGCATTATGGAAATTGCTTTGGTGTACCCACCGTCGGGGGAGAAATTTATTTTGATCCATGTTATCATACTAACCCACTCGTCAATGCAATGAGTGTGGGCATTGTCAAAAATGGCGAAACCATTTCTGCGACTGCTGAAGGTATCGGGAATCCCGTCATGTTTGTCGGCAGTGCCACCGGAAAAGATGGAATAGGAGGCGCTTCATTTGCTTCAGCTGATATAACCGCTGAAAGTGCGGAAGATCTTCCTGCTGTACAGGTAGGTGATCCATTCCAGGAAAAAAAATTATTGGAAGCCTGCCTCGAAGTCATTCAAACCGGCGCCGTGGTGGGCATGCAGGATATGGGAGCCGCAGGTATTATTTGTTCGACCTCGGAAATGAGCGCAAAAGCCGGGACCGGCATGCGCATCGAACTCGATAAAGTTCCCACGCGTCAAAAAAACCTGCCCGACGGTCAGGCGGGTATGAAGGCCTGGGAAATATTGTTGAGTGAGAGCCAGGAGAGGATGTTGCTGGTTGCAGAGAAAGGCAGGGAAGCGGAAGTGATAAAAATTTTCAACAAATGGGATCTGCCCTGTTCAGTGATCGGTGAAGTGACGGGGGATGGCCTGCTTCATTTTTATATGCATGGCATACTGGAAGCTGAATTACCGGCGCATGAACTTGTTTTAGGAGGGGGGGCACCCCAGTATGATAGAAAAGCGGCTTTACCTGCTTATATGGATGCGATCGGGAAATTCATTCCTGATACAATTCCGGTCCCACAGAACCTGAAAGTAATTGCAGAAAAGATCATAACACTTCCCGGCATTGCATCCAAACGCTGGGTATTTACACAATACGATAGTATGGTGGGAACCGTTAATGCTTCCACCAATACACCTACCGATGCCGCGATCATAGCAGTAAAAGGAACTAAAAAAGGATTGGCAATTACTACGGATTGTAACAGCCGTTATGTGTATGCGGATCCATATAAAGGCGCGATGATCGCCGTTAGCGAAGCCGCCAGGAACATTGTTTGCTCAGGTGGGGAACCATTGGGTGTTACCAATTGCCTGAATTTTGGAAATCCATATGACCCTGAAGTGTATTATCAATTCGTCGAGGCTATTAAAGGAATGGGAGAAGCCTGCCGCCAATTCAATACACCCGTAACAGGTGGTAATGTCAGTTTTTACAATCAAAACCCTGACGGACCTGTTTACCCGACTCCCACCATTGGCATGGTGGGATTATTGGAAGATATCAACAGGAAAATGACACTTGATTTTAAAGAAGAAGGCGATATCATTTATCTCCTGGGTGTTTGTAACGATGACATGGGTTGTTCTGAATACCTGCATAAGGTCTGCCAGGTTGATTTTTCACCCGCTCCCTATTTCAACTTACAGGAAGAACTTGAACTTCATAAAAAATTAGCGGACCTGATCCGGAAAAAACTGATCAGGTCGGCCCATGATACCAGTGAAGGCGGTTTGTTTGCTGCCTTGTGTGAAAGCGGGTTTAATAACGAACTGGGATTTTCAGTGCAAACGAAATCAGGGATTCGTAAAGACGCTTTTCTTTTCGGGGAAGGGCAGGGCCGTGTGGTCGTAACAGTGGAGTTAGAAGATGTTGTGCGCTTTGAAGGAATGTTGAAAGATTTTCCATTCGAAAAAATAGGGGTGGTGACATCAGGAGAATTGGTGGTAGATGGAGATTTTTGGGGAGGCATTGGATGGTGGCAGGATAAATATGATACAGCTATTGAAAAATATCTTTCTAAAGAGGCTGCCGGTTCGGCGTTGAGCTCTTTATGAATATCGAATATCGAACAAGGAATATAGAATAAAGAAGTAGGTGATGACTTATTACTTCATCATTCGATATTCCTTGTTCATCTGTTCAATATTCCTTAAGCTATCAGATGGATCAAAAAAATACAATAATCATTACGGGTGCCGCAGGTTTCATCGGCAGCTATTTAACTGGCTACCTGAATAAAAAAGGGTTTGAAAATTTAATCCTGGTGGATGAATTTGATACGGAAGAGAAGGAACTCAACCTGCATGAGAAGAAATACCTGGTAAGAGTGGAAAGAGAAAACCTGTTTGAATGGCTGCAGAAAGAAAAACCCGCCATTGATTTTGTTTTTCATATCGGGGCAAGAACAGACACCACAGAATTCGACTATGCCGTTCATGAAAAACTGAATGTAGAATATTCAAAAAGTATCTGGAATTATTGTACTGCTCAAAAGATCCCGCTTGTCTATGCTTCTTCTGCAGCAACCTATGGTAGTGGTGAATTCGGGTATAAAGACGATCATGCGATGGTTGAAAAACTCCAGCCATTGAATCCCTATGGTATTTCTAAAAATGAATTCGACAAATGGGCCCTTAAGGAAACCAGAACCCCCCTGCGGGGGGCAGGGGGGCCTCCATTTTGGGCCGGATTGAAATTTTTTAATGTCTATGGCCCCAATGAATACCACAAAGGCCGGATGGCCAGCATGGTTTTTCATGGGTTTAATCAAATTCAAAAAAAAGGGAAGGTGAAACTCTTCAGGTCACACAAACCGGAGTACAGGGATGGAGAGCAGTTGAGGGATTTTATTTATGTGGCGGATGTGGCAGCGGTTTGTTATTGGTTCCTGGATCAGTTCTCAGTTCTCAGTTCTCAGTTCTCAGCCAGTATGCCTGTGAGAGCAAGGATCAGTTCAGGATTATATAATCTGGGCACAGGAAAAGCAAGATCATTTAATGATTTGATAAATGCAATCTATAAATCAATAAATATCCCATCAAATATAGAATACATTGACACGCCTGAAGACATCAGGGATAAATATCAATACTTCACAGAAGCAGACATGAACAAATTAAGAGAAGCAGGTTATAAAGAAGAATTCTTTACACTGGAAGAGGGTGTGTATGATTATGTGACACACTATCTTTCGAAGAATGAATATTATTGATGTAAAGCCCACGGTTTCAACCGTGGGAATTGATAACTGATGATTCTGAACCCATGGTTAAAACCATGGGCTTTATGTTTATATCAAAACGCTTTCAGTTCATTTTTATAGATCACTCCATCCTTCATCACAAATATTACTTTTCCAAAAACCTGCGGATCTTTTAAAGGATCGCCGTCTACTGCAACGATGTCGGCGAGTTTCCCAACTTCAAGGCTGCCTGTAATGTCTTTTATTCCGATCAGGTCGGCAGCATTCATGGTAGCTGCTTTGATGGCATCCATCGGGGTCATGCCGGCTTCGATCATATAAGTAAACTCCAGCCAGTTCTTTCCATGTTTAAATACACCCGCATCTGTTCCAAAAGCGATCTTCACGCCTGCTTTATAGGCTTTGGCAAAAGTGGCCTGGATCTTTGGACCGATCTCTAATGCTTTGGGTGTAACGACAGCCGGGTAATAATTGGGAGTTTTTGCAGAATCCGCCACGGATTTTCCGGCCGTGATCGTAGGAACATAATAAGTACCATATTTTTTAAATAACTCAATCGCTTCATCGTCCATATAAGTTCCATGCTCGATAGAATTCACGCCTGCCCGGATCGCTCTCTTCATTCCCTCCGCTCCGTGCGCGTGTACCGCCACTTTAAATCCATAGTCTTTCGCGGTTTCAACGATGGCTTTGATCTCTTCTTCGGTGAATTGAGGGTTGCTGGAATTAGTGGCCATACTGAGTACGCCGCCAGTTGCAGTGATCTTGATCAGGTCGGAACCTTCTTTGTATCGTTGTCTCACTGCTTTCCGGCATTCATCGGCGCCATTGGCAACAGCCATGGCCGGGCCGGGATCTCCCATCAGGTCGCTCCGGTATCCATTGGTTGGGTCGGCATGTCCGCCAGTAGTGGCAATGGCTTTGCCTGCTGTATATACCCTGGGACCCTTGATCAAACCTTTATTGATGGCATTACGCAAAGAAATATTTACGCCTGAACCTCCCAGGTCGCGGACAGAAGTGAAGCCTGTCATTAAAGTCCTTTCAGAAAAGACCACAGACTGGAATGCATAATCGGCGGGGTTGAGGGTAAATTCCTGCAGGTAGCGGTTGGGATTGGTTTCTTCTTCAAGATGAACATGGCAGTCGATCCAGCCCGGGGTGACCGTTTTCGTCTTGAGGTCGACCGTTTTATCTGCCGGGCCTGGTACAGTAAACCCGGGTTCTATAGAGGCGATCTTGTTTTTGACAATGACCAGGGTCATGTTTTTCTTTGGCTCAGCGGAAACTCCGTCGATCAGGGTACCACACCATATATATGTCTTTTGGGCCGAGCCGGCCAGGGGAAGGGCAAGTAGCATCAGCCTTGCCAGTATTTTGCGCATAGCAATGATTTTGATTCTTAAATGTAGCGGATTTTTATTCTTCGGTCCGGTATAGGAGAAGGTAAATTTGTTTAACTTTGCATGACCTTCCGGATGCTACGGTAACTCAGCATTCAGCCGGTCACAAGCTGGGTTAATAAATAATCAGAACATTTTTTAGATTGATTGATGTATGGTTCATTAGATCGTGTAACCATGAATGACACGATTGTATTGATCATTGGAAAAACAACCAGGTAGAATGGCCAAATACATTTTTGTAACGGGGGGTGTTACTTCTTCTTTGGGGAAGGGGATCATTGCTGCATCTCTTGGAAAATTGTTACAGGCAAGAGGATTGCAGGTGACGATACAGAAATTCGACCCCTATATCAATATAGATCCCGGTACAATGAATCCTTATGAACATGGAGAATGTTATGTAACGGAAGACGGCGCAGAAACGGACCTTGACCTCGGACACTATGAAAGATTCCTCAACACTTTTACTTCACAAGCCAATAATGTTACCACCGGCAGGATCTACCAGACGGTAATTAATAAAGAAAGAGAAGGAGCCTACCTCGGTAAAACCGTACAGGTCGTTCCGCATATCACCGATGAGATCAAAAGAAGGATGCTGGAACTGGGACAAGGCGGTAAATATGATATTGTCATCACAGAGATCGGTGGTACAGTAGGGGACATTGAAAGTTTGCCCTTCATAGAAGCCGTCAGGCAATTACAATGGGAATTGCCTGATGAAGATTCGGTCGTTGTACACCTGACCCTGATCCCTTATTTAAAGGCAGCCAAGGAATTAAAGACAAAGCCCACCCAGCATAGCGTGAAAATGCTTAGCCAGGAAGGCGTGCACCCGGATATTTTAGTGTGTCGTACCGAAAGGCCCTTACAACCCGACCTTCGCCGTAA
>DATINK010000159.1:0-9147 GCA_035474355.1 Chitinophagaceae bacterium
ACCTGCTTGCTGCAACCGGACCTGCGTCAGTAGGTGGAACTTACACTACTTGTGAAGGCACCAGGACATTTACATATCACTTTGTGGATTGTGAAGGCAATAACCACGATTGGGTTTATACTTATACCATCGAGCGTGAAGACTTCACGCTCAGCACAGCAAATGGTTCATCAACGGTAGCGTGCATTGGCCTGGCAACACAGCCGGCAGCACCGACCGTGAATGATAATTGCGGTAACGCGATCAGTCCGGTTCTCCAACCATTAACAGGTACTTACGCAGGTTGTGAAGGCACAAGGATCTATACGTTCCGTTATACAGATTGTGAAGGCAATACTCACGACTGGACCTATACATATACGATCGAACGTAATGACTTCACAATGCCGGGCAATCAAAGTTCAAATGTGACATGTATCTCACAGGCAACCGATCCGGGAGCACCTGCAGTTAATGATAACTGCGGTAATGCACTCAGTGCAACAGGTGTTGCCACGATCGGCGGAACCTTTAATGGTTGCAGCGGTACAAGGACCTTTACTTATCATTTTGTGGATTGTGAAGGAAACAATCATGACTGGGTATATACTTATAACGTTAATGATAATATACCTCCGACATTCACATTCTGTCCGTCGAATGCTTCACGTGCATCTAATACAGTGGATTGCAAGTACAGTATCGTAGGTACTGAATTCAATGCTGCAGCTACTGATAATTGCGGTGGGGCAGTGACCTATTCATACAACCTCGGCGGTGCAACAACCGGTAGCAATACAGGTTCACTTGCAGGCGTAGTACTCAATGCAGGTATAACCACCATCACCTGGACAGCATCAGATGGCTGCGGTAATAATAATAGCACTTGCAGCTTTACGGTCAACGTAGCAGGCGGCGGCGGTGCAATGACGATCGGTTGCCAACCGGCTGTTACAACCTATGCATGGCCCTTCTTATGTTTCGGATATGCGAACCTGGATGAGCCTACGGCAACTGCCGGTTGTGGTGGTACGATCGTGTCCATCAGCAACAACCATCCTTCGGGCTTCTACCCGGTAGGAACAACGGTAGTAACCTGGACCGCACTTGATTCTTATGGTCATACCATCACCTGTCAGCAATCGGTGATTGTACAGGATACTCAGGATCCGTGGATCGATTGTCCGTCTGACAAGACAGTGAATGCGCCTACCAACCAGTGTTCAGCAACGGTCAGCATTGGTTCGCCGGATACATGGGATAATTGCGGTGTCGCAAGCGTCACCAATAATCATCCTTCATCCACTTACCCGGTTGGTTCGACAGTAGTAACCTGGACGGTAACGGATGTAAATGGTAATACAAGAACATGTTCGCAAACAATAACGGTGGTTGACAATCAGAAACCGACGATCAATTGTCTGGCAAATGTTAACGTCAACGCGGCTGCAGGACTCTGCAGTGCGACAGTGAACCTCACTACACCGGGAGCTACGGATAATTGCGGCATCGCTTCTGTAACCAGTGACCATCCGTCAAACGTTTACCCGGTCGGTACGACTACGGTAACCTGGACAGCTACGGATATACATGGAAATACGAAGACCTGCACGCAAAACGTAACAGTTAACGATACCCAGTCGCCGGTATTCGCGGTTTGTCCGTCGAATATTTCGCAGTCGATCACCAGCGGAAGTAATTGTTATAAAGTGATCAGTGCACCAAACCCGACGGTTACGGATAATTGTGGTGTCACAAGACTTAACTGGGTGATGACAGGCGCTACAACCGGAAGTGATAATTCTTCAGGTATCCACTATGTCGGTACGCAGAACTTTAATCCTGGTGTAACGACGATCGTTTACACAGCGAAGGATGCTGCCGGACATTCGGTTACCTGTACATTCACGGTAACGGTAACGGACAACTTTGCACCGGTATTTACAACCTGTCCTTCGAATATTTCGCAGTCGATCACCAGCGGAAGCAATTGTTATAAGAGTATCAATCCGCCAAATCCTGTAGTTACGGATAATTGCAGCGTGACAAGACTCAACTGGGTAATGTCAGGCGCTACATCAGGCAGCAATTCTTCTACAGGTATTAACTATGTCGGATCGCAGAACTTTAATACGGGTGTAACGACGATTGTTTACACAGCGAAGGATGCAGCGGGAAATACGTCTACCTGTACGTTCACCGTAACGGTGGTGGATGATAAAGATCCAACAGTAAACTGTCCGGGTAATATGAATGTAACCGGTACGACCTGTACAAAGAGTATCCCTACAACGAACCCGACATATAGCGATAATTGCGGAGTAACCTCGTTTACCTGGGTGATGACAGGAGCTACTACGGGATCGGGTAGTGGCAATGTGGGCAGCAGGATCTTCAATGTAGGTGTAACGACAATCACCTATACAGTTATGGATGCCGCGGGCAATACAGGTACTTGCAGCTTCACGGTCACATATAAAGAGAGCCAGAATCCGACAGTTAACTGTCCGTCCAGTGTGAACTTGAATACGGCTTCGGGCGTTTGCACAGCAAACTATACCGTGGCTATTCCGACATTCAGCGATAATTGTGGTGTAACCACGCTTACCTGGAGCATGTCGGGTGTAACCTCGGGAAGTTCGGGTTCAACAGGTATGAACTATGTCGGCAACCAGACATACAATAAAGGTGTAACAACGATCACCTATACGGCAAAAGATGCCTCTGGTAATTCGGCTACTTGCAGCTTCACGGTAACAGTAAAGGATATGCAGGCGCCGACGATCACCTCTTGTCCGCCAAATACGACCTTCTGTAAGGTCCCGAGCAAGAATTACACGGTTGCTCAATTGGCAGCAACGGATAATTGCGGATCGGTAACGGTTACTTATGTGATCACAGGTGCTACATCAAGAAGCGGATCGGGTACCAATGCGAGCGGAACATTCCAACAGGGAACTTCCACCATCGCCTGGACCGTGAAGGATAATGCTTCGCCGCAGAATGTGACCACATGTACGACCGTGATCTCAGTCGTCAACTGTGTCACCAAGGGTGCAACCATCGAAGATGGCACTGTACCTCCCAATAATGGTGAAACGGAAACGGTAAAGAACCCGAAAACACAGGTGCTGATCCCAACAAACAAACTGGAAGCGATCGCTTATCCGAATCCGTCTGATAATTACTTCAATTTGAAATTGAAGAGCCAGTTCCAGGCAGGGGCGGAGATTGAGATCAGGGTCTTTGATATTTCCGGTAAGCTGATGCAGACTTTGAAAGGATCTCCTGAACAGACCTATCGGTTTGGAGAACGCTACATTGCAGGCACCTATGTTGTTGAATTAAGACAGGCATCGGAAAGAGTGATGTTCAAGTTGATCAAGCAATAGGAATTATAGATTAAAGATGTAAGGTTAAAAATTATAAAGACCCTCTGCTGATGCGGGGGGTCTTTTTTTGTACTTCGTATTTCACTTATCATAATGAAACCGGCACTGAAGAATATGCAGTCGCTTATCTTTTACTGCGTATACTAATCTGTGTTCATCCGAAATGCGCCGGCTCCAGCATCTGGCATAATTACCTTTTAGGGGTTCGGGTTTTCCTATTCCTTTAAAGGGTGATCGAAGCGTGTCTTTAATTAATTCATTGATACGCCAGAGCAGCTTTAAATCATTTTCTTGCCAGTATAAATAATCCTCCCATCCACGGGTTTGCCAGACGAGTTCCATTATTTATCTTTTAGGCGGTGTTTGAGAAATTTGCCTTTTTTCATTTCAGCTATGGATTCATCAAGTCTTTTCCGGTTTGCTTTTGAACTATTAATGTGAAGGGTTTCCAGGATAGAATTATATTCATGGAGGCTCATAACAACGACATTTTTGCCTTTACTTCTCGACACCACGACTATATCGCCGTCATCATTCACGGTATTCAGGTTTTCTGCCAGGCTTTTGCGGAATTCCGAGTAATTAACTATTCTCATTTAAGTACTTATTTAAGTACAAAATTAGGTATTTTAGTGTTGCCGCGCAACTGTTTCTTAACTTTGCGCTTCCCATGACAGAAAAAATCCTGATTTTAGATTTCGGATCCCAATACACCCAGTTGATCGCCCGTGCCGTAAGGGAAGCGAATGTTTATTCTGAGATCATCCCCTGCACCAAAAAATTTGAGATAGACCCCTCCTTAAAAGGCATCATTCTTTCCGGTTCACCTTTTTCAGTCAATGAAAGCGCCGCGCCCATGGTGGATATACAGGCCCTGATCCATAAAGTGCCCGTGCTGGGAGTTTGTTATGGCGCTCAAATGACAGCCAAACAGTTTGGGGGAAGGGTGGAAAAAAGCAGCAAGAGAGAATATGGCCGGGCCACACTGGAGAAAGTAAAAGATGACCTCTTATTAAAAGACGTGGCCAAACAAAGCCAGGTCTGGATGAGCCACGCCGATACGATACTGGAACTGCCTCAAGGATTTGAGTTGCTGGCGACAACAGACAGTATTCCAATAGCGGCTTTTAAAAAAATCGGCAATCGCCAATCAGCAATCAGCAATCACTCCCCTTTAGGGGATGGGGGCGGGGATGGGGGCAGTAACGGTAAGCAGTCAGCCACATTCCCGCTTTATGGTGTTCAATTCCACCCTGAAGTATACCATTCCACCGAAGGAAAAAAAATATTGCACAACTTCCTTATCAATATTTGCGGATGCAGTGCCGACTGGACACCCGCACATTATATCACCGATACAGTTGCTGAATTAAAAAAGAAGATCGGGGATCATAAAGTCATTATGGCATTGAGCGGGGGAGTGGATTCAACCGTGGCGGCTACTTTGATCCACCGGGCGATAGGGGATAAACTGATCGGCATTTTTGTAGATAATGGAGTCTTGCGTAAAGATGAGTTCAATGATGTTTTAAAAACCTATGCCAGGCTGGGTTTAAATGTGACAGGTATCGATGCCAAACAAAGGTTTTACAAAGCACTGGCGGGGAAAACTGATCCCGAAGAAAAAAGAAAAGCGATCGGCAGTCTCTTCATAGACATATTCCAGGAAGAAGCAAAGAAGCTGGAGGATATTGGCTTCCTGGGGCAGGGAACCATTTACCCCGACGTGATTGAAAGTTTATCTGTACATGGCCCATCAGCCACCATCAAATCACACCATAATGTAGGGGGTCTTCCCGATCACCTGCACCTTGCGCTTTTGGAGCCCTTGCGTCCTCTTTTTAAAGATGAAGTCAGGAAAGTGGGAAGAGAACTGGGCATCCCCCCGGAAATGATTGATCGTCATCCCTTCCCGGGCCCCGGACTTGCGATCCGTATTTTAGGAGAGATCACTGAAGAAAAGGTACAGTTGTTGCAGCAGGCAGATGACGTTTTTGTGAAAGCTTTGAAAGAACAGAATTTGTATGCAACGGTATGGCAGGCGGGGGCTATCTTGCTCCCGGTAAAAACAGTGGGAGTAATGGGAGACGAAAGGACCTATGAGTTTACCGTGGCGCTGCGGGCAGTGACCAGTGTGGATGGAATGACGGCCGACTGGGCACAATTGCCTTATGAATTCCTGGCCCATGTTTCCAGCGAGATCATCAATAAAGTAAAAGGCATCAACCGCGTGGTGTATGATATCAGTAGTAAGCCGCCGGCGACTATAGAATGGGAATAGCGCTTCGCGGATTTTAAATGCTAAATGTTAGATGTTAAATTGAATACAAGCCTTATCATATTTCGTAAATCGCACTTCGTACTTCGTACTTGGTACTTCATATTTCGTAAATCGCACTTCGTATTTCGTACTTCGTACTTCTTAGCTGCTTTCCTATTCTTGTTTACTTGCTACACTTACTCCCAAACAGACTCCATACATAAGAAACGCATCGCCGTCTTCACACCCCTTTACCTTGATTCCGCTTTCGATGGCATGAACGAATACCGCTACGCGAAAAACGCTTTGCCGAAATTCATCAATCCCGGACTGGAATTCTATGAAGGCGCGCAACTGGCATTTGATTCAATGTCCAAAGAAGGAGTTCCCCTGGAAGTATTTATTTATGATACCCGCTCAGTGACTACGCCGCTGACCGACCTGCTGAATAAGCCCGAGATCGACAGCATGGACCTGTTCATTGTTCACTGCGCTTCCAATGAAGTAAAACTTTTTGCCGATGCCGGTTTAAAAAGAAATATCCCGGTCATCAATGCCAATTTGCCCAATGAAGGCGGCGTGACGGGTAATCCCTTTTTCCTGATCATCAATTCAACCTTACGCACGCATTGCGAAGGCATTTATCGGTATATCCAGAAATTTTACCCCCTGGATATGCTCGTGATGTTCCGCAAGAAAGGTCAATTGGAAGACCGTATCAGGACCTATTTCGATGAAATGGGAAAATCAACTGCAAGCGTGCCCTTGAAAATAAAATATGTGGATCTGGTCGATAGTTTTACGATCGATCAGCTGAGTGCTGCACTCGACAGCAATAAACAAACGCTTTGCATTGCCGGCAGCCTGGATGAAAATTTTGGAAAGAGGCTGACCCTCCAGCTGGCCACCCTCAGGAGATCTTATCCCGTCAGCGTAATGGGTATGCCCACCTGGGATGGCATCAAAGATTTTACCAGGCCGGAATACAAGGGCCTGGAGATCACCTATGGCACTCCGTTTTATAATAATAAAATGGATAAGGTCAGCACCATGATCTCCAGCTATTTCAATACAAAGATGTTCGCGCGTCCCAGCGATATGGTCTACCGGGGTTATGAAGTGACCTGGAAATATGCCAAGTTGCTTTTACAATATGGGAAAGACCTCTCTTCTGAACTGGGAAATAAAAATTACCGCGTATTTACCGACTTTGATATCCAGCCTGTATTCAGCAAACAAGGTATGATCCTGGATTATTTTGAAAACAGGAAGCTCTATTTCCTGAAGTGGTTGGACGGTTTAATTAAGGGAGTTTATTGAGCTCAGCGCAGCTCCGCGCCCTCTGCATCTCTGCGTTGAAAAGCTGCAACGAAGACACCTGTAACCTTTAGTCCGTCCGCAACGTCAAATTCCTGCTTCGTATTTTGCAGAATATAAACTAGCTATAATGAAAAAGTTTTTCATTTATTCACTTCTCGCTATCCTCATTTTCAACTCTTCCTGTAACTGGATGGGTAAAAAGCTGAGGGGAGATGGGAATATCAAAACTGAAAAACGTGTTGCGGGTTCATTCAACGGGATCGAGGTCAGTGGATCCTTTGATATATATATCCGCCAGGATTCATTTCAAGCCATCATCGTAGAAGCCGATCAAAACCTGATGGAGCATATTGTTGTTCAGGATGAAAATGGCACTTTAAGGATCCGCCCTGAAAGAGGATATAATCTACGTCCTACCCGGCGGATCAAAATCTATGTTTCCGGTAATGATTTCAGCAGCCTCTCGGGTTCGGGGGCATGTAATATATATGGAGAGAACAAAATTGTTTGTAAAGACAAACTTTCTCTCGATGGGTCAGGAGCTTGTGATTTTAAACTGGATGTAAATGCTCCAAGGGTCTCTGCTGATCTATCAGGTGCCTGTGATGTCAATCTATCCGGTGAAACCCGTGATTTTATAGTGGAAGGTTCAGGCAAAACAGATATCAAATGTTTTAACCTCATGGCTGAAACCGTTAAAGTAGATATTTCTGGTGCGGGAGATGCTGAAGTATTCGCCAGTGTCAAATTAGATGTGGATGTGTCCGGTGCGGGGTCTGTGCGATACAAGGGGAATGCGGTGGTGACGAAGGATATTTCAGGTGCAGGTAGCGTTAAGAAAATAGAGTGACGCGTCCCGTAGGGACGCCAGGTGGGTAGAGGTGCGTCGAATAAGAAAGAACGCGTCCCGTAGGGACGCCAGCTGGGTAGAAAAGCATCGAATAAGAAAGAACGCGTCCCGTAGGGACGCCAGCTGGGTAGAAGAGCATCGAATAAGAAAGAACGCGTCCCATAGGGACGCCAGCTGGGTAGAAGAGCATCGAATAAGAAAGAACGCGTCCCGTAGGGACGTCAGCTGGGTAGAAAAGCATCGAATAAGAAAGAACGCGTCCCGTAGGGACGCCAGCTGGGTAGAAGAGCATCGAATAAGAAAGAACGCGTCCCGTAGGGACGCCAGCTGGGTAGAAGAGCATCGAATAAGAAAGAACGCGTCCCGTAGGGACGCCAGGTGCTAAATCATTTCAGTGAACAAATAACGTTCATCATATTCAATTTCAAATTCCTTTAGCAACCTCCTGTTTTCATCTAAAAAGGATTCTTTCCTATGGTGTATTTCCTGATTTTGAATGTACCGTATGACATCATTTACATGACTCTTGCAATACGAAAACGCTCCATAACCTTCCTGCCATGCAAAAGTGGATTTACACAACCCTTTTTCCCTGATCCATTTGCTGCTGTCAGATTTTACCCATTTCATAAGGTCAGAAATTGATTGGTTAGGCCTCATTCCAACCAGGGCATGAAGGTGGTCTGGCATGCTATTTATTTGCAACATTTTATGATTGAAATTTTGAAATATACCCGTCATATACTGGTGTAATCGGTCTTTCCATTCACTTTGGATCACGGCGGCCCGATATTTCACCGCAAAAACAAATTGAATATGGATTTGGGTATATGTATTCGGCATAATTGAAAATAATTCTGATATGCCAACCTGGAATGATCAAAAAACGAAATATTGATGTTTTTTTCCCATTTTCAAATGAGGATTTGACGGTCTTGCACCTGTCGCTCCTACGGAGCGATTGCCAGAATAACCACATTGTCTACCCATCTGATGTCCCTACGGGACACAATATATAGCGTAGTGATATGAATTTTTTTATTATGTCCAATCGGGACACAAGATGTGAAAACCGCAAGAAATTTTTTCAATGTGCCCAATCGGGACACAAGATGTGAAAACTGCAAGAAATTTTTTCAATGTGCCCCATCGGGACAGCAGATAGGTAGAGAATAACGATTAAAAATCAACGCGTCCCATTGGGACGCCAGCTGGGTAGAGAGCGTCGAATAAGAAAGAACGCGTCCCATTGGGACGCCAGCTGGGTAGAGAGCGTCGAATAAGAAAGAACGCGTCCCGTAGCCGACGTGATCGGCCGCGCAGAGCACGGCGTGCCCGAGCCCGAG
>DATINK010000160.1:0-4512 GCA_035474355.1 Chitinophagaceae bacterium
GGACGAAGCTTTCAGGCGCGTGGAAGAGGCTTTTGGCGATCTCGCGGTGACTGTATCCCTCAACAGCATAAAGGTTGAGAACAGTCCTGTAGCCAATCGGTAACATTCTAATACATTCCACCACTTGTTTGGCCTGGATAATGGCCGGCACACTGTCTTCTCTCACCTGGACTCCCGTGGCATGAATGATATCCACACTTTCATTGAACTTCTTATTCTTTTTGAGGATATTAATGCAGGTATGAACAACGATCCGGCGAATCCATCCCTCAAAAGCGCCGCGGTTCTCAAAAGTGTGCATTTGCAAAAACACCTTAATGAACCCCTCCTGCAACATATCTTCGGCATCCTCCCGGTTATGAGCAAATCGATAACAAACGGCTAGCATTTTGGGACTATACCTGTTATATAGTTCCCTTTGTGCAGCGCTATCATTTTTCAAACAACCTTTTAATATGGCGTCCTCGGTCATGTTTACCGTTTGGTTGCCTGTAATTTAGACAAAATATAGACACAGATGCTGCACAGGATTGTAAAATTCCGCAGGTAAAAAGCTGGTTTCCCGCTTTTAAATGAGGACAAACCCTATTTCGAAGGGGGCTTCTGCGGAGGGGCTCCGCCTTTCCTGATCAAACTATCCGGGGGGTATTTTCCTTTCATATAATCCATACCCGCTTCAGCCCATCCGATCAGGGCAGATTTTTCTTCGCTGGTAAGCTTCGCATCCTTATGGATCCATAAATAAGAATTCAAGGGCATTTTTCCCTCCTTGACCTGTTCTATGATCTCCTCCAGTTTGTGGTATTGATAACGAAGTGACTTGTTGGTGTATTCATCTAAGTTCAGTCCCTTTTTACCATGCCTGATATGTTTTGCGATCCACCAGTCGAATGGCTGGAAATTACAATACCAGGGATAACGGGTATTGTTGCTATGACAATCCATGCAGGCTTTGACAAGTATCGATTTTACATTTTCCGGGGGCGCATAAAGATTTGCGATTGCATAGGGTTGCGGCTCTTTGGTTCGGTTTCTTTTGGGATGTATAAACTGGATAATGATCAGTACAATCAACAGGAAGACGAATATCTTTTTAAACATGAGAATGCTTTGGATTAAAGTTAGGATTTGCCAATCAGAATTTCACCTGTCATTTCAGCGGGAACCGGGATGTCCATCATCGTGAGTATGGTGGGAGCTATATCGCCGAGTTTCCCGGGTTTGATTGTTCCCTGCCATTTGTCATCGATGATAAATAATGGCACGGGGTTTAATGTATGCGCTGTATTCGGAGAACCATCTTCGTTGATCATATAATCGGAATTTCCGTGGTCAGCCGTCAGGAAAATAGTATACCCGTTTTTTAAAGCAGCCGTGATAACTCTTCCTACGCATTCATCAACGGTTTCTACGGCTTTGATAGCCGCCTTCCAGATCCCGGTATGCCCGACCATATCAGCGTTGGCAAAATTGAGACAAATGAAATCGGCAGATTGCTTTTCGATCTCCGGGATCAAAGCATCTGTTACTTCATAAGCACTCATTTCAGGCTGCATATCATAGGTGGCGACTTTCGGCGAAGGGATCATGATCCTTCTTTCACCTTCAAACGGTTTTTCCCTGCCACCACTGAAAAAAAAGGTAACGTGGGGATATTTTTCGGTCTCTGCAATACGGATCTGTTTCAAACCTTCTTTCTCCATGATCTCCCCCAGCGTCTTCGTAAGGTTCTCCGTATCAAAGATGACTCTGACATTTTTAAAAGATTCATCGTATTCCGTCATTGTGGTATAATGAAGGGAAAGTTTTTGCATCTGGAAATCGGGCATATCATCCTGGGTAAGCACCCTGGTTATTTCCCGGCATCGATCGGTCCTGAAATTGAAACAAATGGCGGCGTCTCCATCCCGGATCAAACCCAGCGGGCTTTGCCCTTCATCAACGATCACTGTGGGCCGTATAAATTCATCGGTGATGTTCTCCCGGTAGGAATTTTCAACGGCAGCAATGGCATCGGTTGCTTTTTCACCTTCTCCTTTTACCAGCACATCATAAACTTTTTTGATCCGGTCCCAACGTTTATCCCGGTCCATCGCAAAATACCTTCCGCTTACAGAAGCGATCCGGCCGCAAGTTTCATTGAGATGCAGTTGTAATTCCTTAATAAAATCAAGACCGCTTTTGGGGTCACAATCGCGGCCATCAGTGAAAGCATGTATCAATACATTGTCGAGTCCTTCCTTTTTGCAGATCGTAACCAATGCTTTTAAATGATCAATATGCGAATGAACGCCACCATTACTCACCAATCCCAGCAAATGCAGGGGTTTGTTTTTTGAGATCGCGTAATGGATCGATTCCAACAGGATTTCATTTTTGGCAATGCTGCCATTTTTGACTGCCAGGTTGATCCTTTGTAATTCCTGGTAAACGATCCTTCCAGCTCCCAGGTTCAAATGGCCGACTTCTGAATTGCCCATTTGGCCATCCGGCAGCCCAACAGCCTCCCCGCAGGTAACCAGGGTGGTATGCGGGTATTTTGCATATAACCCGCTGGTAAAGGGGGTTTTGGCGTGTTGAATCGCATCCGCAGAAGCAACTTTTCCGATCCCCCAACCGTCCATTATAATCAGGATCACTTTTCTGCCGGCCATCAGTTAACAAGAGTTTATGTTAAGGAGAAATACATTCATTTACAAGTAAAAAGGCCCGCTAGAATCGGACGATTTCGTTCGGGCGGGCAGTGTAAAACTACACTCAAAATGCCTTATTTGGCCTATCCTATGAATAAACCTGCTGGTTTGTAGTAATTTAGTACTGATGAAAAACTTGCCCTAACTGTGGCATATTTTTCGATTAGGATACCTGTGAAAACCACATTTAATTATGAAAACGCTAATAGCTTCATTTCTTCTTGGTTCGATTATCGCGCTTTCTTCTTTTGCCCAAAGAAGTAATATCGATGAGGTAATAGGAGCATTGCGCAATGGGAACGCCACGGATCTTTCCAGTCATTTTGACGAGACCGTGGATCTTACCCTGCCCGACCAGACTGACACGTACAGCAAGGCCCAGGCCCTGTTGATACTAAAGGATTTTTTCAATAACAATGGTGTCAAGGCCTTTGATGTAAAACACAAGGGCGATAATGGGGGCGGACAATTCTGCATCGGCACCCTTCAAACCCGTTCGGGTAATTTCCGGACAACGGTATTTATGAAGGTTAAGAACAGCAAGGATGTTGTAAAAGAGATCCGTTTCCAGTCGATCGAATAAAGAACAGTATTATTAAAATAGTAAAGCCTTCCTTTCAGGGAGGCTTTTTTTTGCCTCACCCCCTGCCCCCTAAAGGGGGTAATGAGTTATTTATTCATGATGAATTGAAAAAGAATTGCCCCCTTTAGGGGGTTGGGGGTTAAGACAGTCTATTAACTTTACAGCCATGAATTTCGAATCCCAATTACATCACCTGATCGATGAGGCCCTGAAAGAAGATATCGGCACGGGCGATCACTCTACACTTTCCTGTATTCCTGCAGATGCCAGGGGAAAAGCTATCCTTAAGATCAAAGAAGATGGCATACTTGCAGGCATGCAGGTGGCCAAAGAAATATTTCATTATAAAGATCCCGGCTCAACATTCACTGCTTTTAAAAAAGATGGGGACAAGATGCGTAATGGAGAGAAAGCCTTTGAAGTAGAAGCTTCCATTCATACCATCCTCTCTTGTGAAAGACTTGTATTGAATTGTATGCAGCGTATGAGCGGTATTGCAACCCTGACAAGAAAATATGCAGAAAAACTGGAAGGTTTCAAAACACGGATCCTGGATACCCGCAAGACCACACCTAATTTCCGCCTGCTGGAAAAGGAAGCGGTGCGTATCGGGGGAGGGGTCAATCATCGTTTCGGGTTATATGATATGATCATGCTAAAGGATAATCACATCGATTATTGCGGGGGTATTCAGCATGCGATTGAGAAAGCAGCTGCCTATGTAAAAGACAAGCCGGGACTTAAAATTGAAATCGAAACCAGGAATATCGGGGATGTAAAAACGGTGCTGAAGTTTGGAAGCGGGATCATTTTTCGCATCATGCTGGATAATTTCACTCCTGTACAAATAAAAGATGCATTGGTAATTATTATGGGCCGGTTTGAAACAGAAGCCAGCGGGGGAATTAATCTTGACAATATCCAGGAATATGCAAAAACGGGCGTTGATTTTGTTAGTGTGGGCGCCTTGATCCACCAGGCAAGGAGTCTTGATATGAGTTTGAAAGCGGCCTCCCCACCCCCTAAATCCCCCTAAAGGGGGACAATAGAAACTTATTATTATGTCGAAGAAAAATAAACCAGATAAAAGAGGATTCGTTTACAGTACAGACCCGGATTTCAAATTTGAAAATGAACAGGAATCAACAGATGAATTGCGTCCCGGTCAGCAAAAATTAAAAGTAAGGTTAGACACTAAACATCGGGCTGGGAAGATTGTTACTATCATAGAAGGTT
>DATINK010000161.1:0-8910 GCA_035474355.1 Chitinophagaceae bacterium
CAGATGATCTGAAAGAAAATTCGATCCAGGTAGTGGATGGCGGTGATGGTATCATCAACGGCCAGGATTATATACTTTTTTTTGCCCCCGGACCCGATGAATGGATAAAAGATTCTGTGAATGCGCGTTTCAGTCATCGTAAAAATCTCTACAGCGATAAAAGTTTTTATTTTATTTCAGTCGGTGGTTCCGGTAAAAGAATTCCAACACCCAATAACAACCTGGTTCCTACAACGAACATTTCAAATTTTACAGAACGGTATTATCATGAACTGGATTCAGTCAATTTTTTATCCAGTGGCAAAGAATGGTATGGTGAAGAATTTGCCAATGCACCGGGAAAAACTTTATCCAGGAATTTCACCGTGAATTTCCCCAACCTGCAAAACGGTTCGACGCTTTTTTTACAGGGAAGCCTGGTGGCCAGGTCTGTTGGCGCTTCCAGCCGCTTCGATATCCGGATCGAC
Source organism: Chitinophagaceae bacterium (assembly GCA_035474355.1). Classification (GTDB taxonomy): domain Bacteria; phylum Bacteroidota; class Bacteroidia; order Chitinophagales; family Chitinophagaceae; genus DATINK01. The sequence continues at coordinate 468 of DATINK010000161.1, forward strand.
AATGGGGCCTTGAATCCCGTGTTGATCAATCCCGTTACCGGGGCTATTTACGACCTGTTTGGACAATCCTCTTCCTTTTCAACTTCATCTGCAGCTGTACAGAATAACATCAATATCAATTTCAGTTTTACACCGGGAAGTTTCAGTGCACAGGGATGGCTCAACTGGTTTGAATTATTCGGAAGAAGAAACCTTTCCATGAATGGAATCAACCAGCTTTTATTCCGCGACTGGACAAGTGTATCGGCGGGTTCGGTTGGCGAGTTTGTGATCAGCAATACAACCGGCAGCACCCAGGTATGGGAGGTCACCGATCCAGCAAATCCTGTAAAAATGCAGGGGACCCTGGTCAATAGCGATTTTCATTTCATCAATACCTGCTCCAGGCTGAGAGAATACATAGCATTTAATCCAAACAATTTCCTGGTTCCCTTAAATGCGGGAATAGTACCTAACCAGGACCTTCATCATAGTAGCCCTGCAGACTTCATTATTATTACAGCTCCTCTTTTTTTATCACAGGCAACCCGCCTGGCACAATATCACCAGCAACATGATGGCATGAGAACCCTGGTGGCTACTACCGAACAAGTGTATAATGAATTCGGTTCCGGCAGTCCGGACCCCACATCCATACGTGATTTTGTAAAAATGTATTTCGATAAATATGGGAATGACCCAGCTAATGCAGCCCGGCATTTGCTGTTGTTGGGTGACGCTTCTTTTGATTATAAGGACCGGTTGAATAATAACACGAATCTTGTCCCCGCTTACGAAACGAACAATTCATTAGATCCCCTGGCGAGTTATGTCTCCGATGATTACTTCGGATTCCTGAACGATAATGAAGACATCAATTCAGTATCCATCATTAATTTACTTGATATCGGTATCGGGAGAATTCCATCCAAAACTTTAGAAGAAGCAAAGAATGTAGTAGACAAGATCTTTTCTTATACCGCAAAAGAAAGCCTGGGTCCCTGGAGAAATAATTTCACACTGATCGCCGATGATGAAGACATCAATCTTCATTTCCAGGATGCCGAATCATTTTCTGCCACGACCAATTCAACAGCACCGGTATTGAACCAGCAAAAAATTTACCTGGATGCGTTCCAGCAGGAAAGTGGCGCAGGTGGAAGCCGTTATCCCCAGGCCAACCAGGCAATCGATAATCAAATATTCAACGGTACATTATTCTGGAATTTTACCGGTCACGGAAGTGCGCGCAGGCTTGCAGAAGAAACGGTACTCGACCAGGAGATCGTGAATAGCTGGAATAATCCTAACCACTTACCTCTTTTCATTACAACTACCTGCGATTTTGCGCCCTATGATAACCCTGTCATTAATTCATTGGGAGAAAATATTTTACTCAGGCCTAAAACCGGCGCCATTGGACTCATGACCACTACCCGCGCTGTGTTTGCATTCAGTAACAGGGTGATCAATAACAACTACCTGCAGATCGCTTTGCAACCCGATGGGAATGGAAAATACAAAAGCCTGGGTGAATCATTGAAAGCCGCCAAGAATTTTACTTACCAGACTTCTTCGGATATTAACAATAACAGGAAATTCACGTTGTTGGGAGATCCTGCATTGACACTGGCCATCCCAACATTAAAGGCAAGGGCAACGAAAGTCAACGGAATACCCATAGCACAACCGGATACTTTGAGCAGTACAGAAAAGATCGTGATGGAAGGAGAGGTAACAGACTTCCAGGGAAACCTGCTGAATAATTTCAATGGCTTTGTATATCCTACTGTGTTTGACAAGCCGCAGATCGTGAATACAATTGGCAATGATCCCGGGAGTCAGCCCGCTCCCTTTGTCTCTCAAAACAATGTTTTGTTTAAAGGAAAAGCGACGGTATTGAATGGAAAATTCAGCTTTAGTTTCAAAGTGCCGAAGGATATCAACTACCAATTTGGGAATGGAAGACTGAGTCTTTATGCAGAAGATGGAACCAGGGATGCCAATGGATATTTTACCGGGTTTGTTGTCGGCGGAACAGGAACGAATAGCGGTAATGACAATGAGGGCCCTGTCATCAAGCCTTACCTGAATGATGAGAAATTCGTTAATGGAGGAACCACCAATCAACACCCTGTTCTTATTGTTAAGCTGACCGATTCATCAGGTATCAATACGGTCGGAAACGGGATCGGTCATGATATTGTAGCCACCCTGGATAATGACAACCACCAGTTTTTTATACTGAATGATTTTTTTGAAGGCGACCTGGACAGTTACCAGCAGGGGATCATTCGTTTTCAATTGCCGGAATTGGAACCAGGACCTCATTCGATCCGGATCAAAGCATGGGATGTACTCAACAATTCCAATGAAGCCGTACTGGATTTTGTTGTCGGGAAAGACGAAGAGCTGGTGATCAGCCATGTCCTCAACTATCCCAACCCTTTTACCACCCATACTGAGTTTTGGTTCGAGCATAATAAGCCGGGCCAGGATCTGCAGGTTTTTTTGCAGGTTTTTACGCTTACCGGGAGAGTAATAAAAACGTTAAAAAAGACAATAAACACCCCCGGCAATCGTTCAAGTGAACTGGGGTGGAATGGCCTCGACGAATATGGCGAAAAAGTGGGCCGGGGTGTGTACCTGTATCGATTGATTGTAACGGTTCCGGGAAGCGCCAAAAAAGAGAAAACCGGCAAACTTGTGATTTTCTAGATTCCGATAAAATTCAATATTTTAGACCCCGTATTTTATCAAAAGCCATATATTTACCAACAATTACACCAATATTAAAAACCTACTAATGAGACCATCTGCTTTAAGACTAACTGCGTCTTTCGTGCTACTCTTTGGTTCCTCTTCCGCTATTGTCGCTCAAGGTGTTGATCAGATAAATGTCGTTACTACAGCGGTACCTTTTTTACGGATATCCCCCGATGCCCGTTCAGGAGGAATGGGTGACCTTGGCATCGCGACTTTGCCAGACGCAAATGCTGGTTTCTGGAACATGGGTAAGGTAGCTTTCAACACTTCAAAAGGTGGTATCAGCGCATCTTATGTGCCCTGGTTAAAAGAACTTGTAAATGACGTATATCTTGCTTCACTCGGAGGCTATTATAAATTTGATGAAAACCAGGCTCTGACGGCTTCGTTAAGGTATTTCAGCCTGGGCAATATCGATTTTACGGATGGTATCGGTCAGCTTAACGGGACCGGGAGACCCAGGGAATTCGGTATCGATGTCGGATATTCCCGCCGTCTTTCCAATCACTCCGGTTTGGGTATCGCTTTAAGGTATATCAACTCAGATCTTGCATCCGGCGCTACTTCATCAAGTGGTACTTATAAAACCGGTAATGCCGTAGCAGCTGATATCGGTTATTATCATACCAATGTTACAGATGCTGCCGGTGGATTTTCATGGGGTGTAACCCTTACCAACCTGGGTTCTAAGATCTCTTATACCAATAATGCCAATTCAAAAGATTTTATTCCAGCCAACCTCGGCATTGGAGGTACCTGGACGAAGAAATTCAATGAAGCCAACCAGATCACTTTTGGTCTTGATATCAACAAATTGCTGGTACCAACACCTCCCGGTCCTGGTTATACACAAGCGCAACTGGATGCTTATCGTTCAAAGAGCGTGATCAGCAGCTGGTTCAGTTCCTTTGGAGATGCTCCCCAGGGATTCAAAGAAGAAATGAAAGAATTCCAATTCTCCGCCGGTGCAGAATACTGGTACAATAACCAGTTTGCATTACGTACCGGGTATTTTTATGAATCAAAAGCAAAAGGAAACCGCCGTTATTTCACGATGGGTGTTGGCGCGAAATACAATGTTTTCGGATTCAATTTCTCTTACCTGTTGCCAACAGGTAGCGGTGTAGGCCGCAACCCGCTGTCCAATACACTTCGCTTCTCTGTCATCTTTGATTTTGACGGAAGCGGTGGAAGTAAATAATTAAGGCGACAATAACTTATTCAAATGATCCTCCCGGCTAACCGGGAGGATTGTTATTTCTACAATAACCTGATATTTGCTTACACAATTCCAACTATGTCATTTCGTATTGGTTCAGGTATCGACTTTCATAAATTGGCGGCCGGCCGTGATCTCTGGATCGGCGGGGTAAAGATCCCGCATGATAAGGGTGCTGTGGGACATAGCGATGCCGATGTGCTTTTGCATGCGATCTGCGATGCCCTGCTGGGCGCTTTTGGATTGGGAGATATTGGGAAACATTTTCCGGATACCGACCCGGCCTATAAAAATATTGACAGCAAGATCCTTTTACAAAGGACCTGGGACCTGGTAAATACAAACGGGTATCGAATTGTGAATATTGACAGCACGGTTTGTCTACAGCAACCAAAGATCAGTCCGCATGTATCTCAAATGCGGAAAGAGATCGCAAAGATCCTTTCAGTAAATGAAAATGAAATCTCGATCAAAGCTACCACGACAGAGGAATTGGGCTTCATTGGCAGGGAAGAAGGTTTAACTGCATATGCTATTGTACTTTTAGAGAAGGCATAAAATTGTTTTAAGTTTTGAGTGCTAAGGTTTAAGTAAAATACAAGCCCTCGGCTTAAAACGAAATACTTAAAACTTAAAACCTAAAACTTAGAACTTAAATTTGTATTTATGTCAGCCATTGAAATCAAGATCATCAATCGTTCTTCCAATCCACTGCCTGCTTATGCCACAACAGGGTCATCGGGTATGGACCTCCAGGCTCACCTGGATGAGCCGGTACTCCTGGATTCGCTTGAACGCACATTAATTCCTACGGGATTGTTTATTGAGTTGCCCCCGGGGTACGAAGCCCAGGTACGGCCACGCAGCGGGTTGGCGCTTAAATATGGGATCACCTGCCTGAATTCTCCGGGTACGATCGATAGTGATTACCGGGGAGAAATTAAGATCATATTGATCAACCTTTCGGGGGAAGAACAAGTCATTGAATCAGGAGACCGCATCGCCCAGATGATCATCCAGCGGGTTGAAAAAGCCAGCTGGAAGGAAACAGAAGAGCTGGAAATGACTGTAAGAAATACGGGTGGGTTCGGTCATACGGGGACTCAGTAAAGCCATCATTCATGAACCGCTTCATTCTATTTTCATCCTTATTTATCTTAATAGGCGCCTGCCGTTCCACCAAGCAGATCCAGACAGCCATATCGAAGATCGATTCTATCCCTGCTGTAGTAGAAGTCGTTCACACAGATCACGGGCATGAAGATTCTATAGCCTTCATGAAAGACACCTATGAAAAGATCCGGCAGAACCAGCTTTCCTTTCTGACATTTTCAGGTAAGGCGGATGTGGACTTCGAAGATTCGGAAGGAAAGAAATACAATGTCACGGCACATGTGCGGATGTATAAGGATAGTGTGATCTGGATATCCATAACAGCCATTTTGGGGATCGAAGGCCTCCGGGCGCTGATCACCCGTGATTCCGTTCATTTGATGGATAAACAGAATAAGGTCTATACGGCCCGCAGTGTTTCTTATTTACAGGAAGTCACGGCATTGCCTCTTGATCTTGCGTCATTGCAAGACCTGATCATTGGCAACCCTGTATTCCTGGATACCTCCATTCTGTCTTACAACAAATCAGGAAACAGTATTTCCCTGCTCAGCAATGGGCCTTTTTTCAAGAACCTGCTCTCCGTGGCAGAATCAGATAAATTATTACAAAGCAGTAAGCTGGATGACCAGGATGTCATGAGGACCCGGACCTGTCATCTTACCTATTCGGATTTTGAGAGAAAGAATGATATGAATTTCCCCACCAAAAGGAGTATCAGTGTAGCTGAAAAAAAGAAAATAGATATTCAGCTAGATTTCAGGCAGTTTGCTTTTAATGAAACGTTAAGCTTTCCTTTTTCCGTGCCTAAAAATTATAAGCGAAATTAGCAGGATAAAATTTATTTTGCAGCCACCCGTTATACATTATTCCGACCCTGTTTATATCATTCATCCACATCAACTATGAGAAAAGTTTTTTTCCTTTTCCTGGCGCTGAGCATGGCTGGTCTTTTACAGGCCCAACAACCCACTACCGACGATACAGCGGCATTGAAGAGAGAACGCCAGGCCATCCAAAATGAACTTTCCCAGATCCAGGGCATGTATGACAAGATCAAGGGCCAGAAAAAAACAACGCTGGGGCAGCTCAACATGCTTACCCGCAAGATCAATCTCCAGGAACGTTATATCGGAAGCATCAGCAAGGAATTAAAGATGATCGATGATAATATTTACCTGAGTAACCTGGAAATTTACCGGTTGCAGAAACAACTGGATACCCTGAAGGCACAATATGCGCGAACGGTTGTCTATGCCTATAAAAACCGGAGCTCTTATGATTATCTCAATTTTATTTTCTCCGCTACGAGTTTTAACGATGCCGTCAAACGAATCTCTTATCTCAAAAGTTACCGCGCTTACCGGGCCAAACAGGTAACGAATATCCTGGAGACACAGAAGCTGATCGCGCAGCGAAAGCAGCAGCAACTGGGCAGAAAGGATCAGAAAAACGTTGCACTGAAGAATGAAACGAAAGAGAAAGAGGTCCTGGATGTACAGAAAAAAGAAAAAGATGCCGTCGTCAGTAAATTGAAATCCCAGGAGAATGACCTGGCCAAACAGATCGCGGCAAAAAAGAAAAAAGACAGGGACCTGAATAATGCTATCCTTGCGATTGTACGACGTGAAATTGAAAAACAAAAAGAAGCCGAAAGGCTGAGACTGGCTGAAGAGAATAAAACTTCAGGAGTTGTTACCAGCCCCACCACGAACCCTACGACTAATCCGGGCAACATAACCACGAGAAATACACCCACAAAAAAACCAGAAAGCTACTTAAACCTGAATGCAACAGACATCGCCTTGAACAGTAGTTTTGAAAAAAACAGGGGCAAACTTCCCTGGCCGGTGGACAATGGAGTGGTCACTTATCATTTCGGATCCAATGCGGTTCCGGGCACCAAATTGATCTTCGATAGTCCGGGCTTAACACTTGGTACACCTACTGCGGGCGTTGCTGTGAAATCAGTGTTTGATGGCGAAGTCTCCGTAGTCAATAATAATGGAGATGGAACCTATGCGATCGTGATACGTCATGGAAGATATTTTACCACTTACAGTAATCTCGCTTCTACCAGTGTATCCAAAGGAACGATCGTTAAAACAGGGCAGGTGATCGGTAAAGCCGGCCGGGATGATGATGGTTCAGGAGGCCAGATCGATTTTATCCTGATGATCGAAGTGAAGAATGTGAATCCGGAGAGCTGGCTACGATAAATTTCCGATCTGTCTGATTCTCCGAGGAGTCTCCCTGCGGGAAGACTCCTCGGAGAATTTTTATGTTGCAGAAGGGGACTCGTCGGTAAACTAGATTCTATAGGAATCTCTCATACAACTTTTCGTAGAGCGGAATGATATTGGCAATATCAAATTTGCGCGCATGCGCTGCGGCTCTTTCCTTAAATCCTTTCAACACTTTATTGTCGGATAATATATCCAAAGCGAGTTTACTCATAGTGGCAACATCTCCCACCGGGCCCAGGTAACCTGTTTCTCCGGGTATATTGATCTCTGAAAGTCCACCGGCATTGGTAGAAACTACCGGTACCCCGGCAGCCATGGCTTCCAATGCTGCTAATCCAAAGCTTTCATATTCTGAAGTGAGGAGAAACAAGTCTCCAATGGCAAGGATATCTTCCATTTGTTCCTGCTTGCCCACAAACCTGATCTCATCGCATACACCCAGTTCCCTGGCCAGGTCCTCGGCCGTAGATCTTTCGGGGCCATCCCCGATAAAAAGCAATTTGGCGGGGATTTTTTTCTGCACTTCATAGAAAATGCGGACGACATCCTGCACTCTTTTGATTTTCCTGAAATTGGATGCATGCAGGAGGATCTTTTCTCCTTCAGGCGCAATCACCTTCCGGAAAGCATCGATGGGTTTCCGGCTGAACCTTTCCACATCCACAAAATTGTGAATGACGTCTATCTCTTTTTTGATCGGGAATATCTTATACGTTTCATCCCTCAGGTTTTGTGAAACGGCTGTGATAGCATCACTCTGGTTGATAGAAAAAGCGACTACCGGCGCATAAGTTTTATCACGGCCCACCAACGTAATATCCGTACCATGCAGGGTGGTAATGACAGGAATATTTTTTCCTTCCGGCTCCAGGATCTTCTTAGCCATATAAGCGGCTGATGCATGGGGAATAGCATAATGTACATGCACTGAAGTGCTTCGAGGCAACGAGACGCCGCTGCGTCTCGTCGAGTCGGGTCAAGCCCCAGTCCAGGCAATCGTAGATGAAGCCGGTGGACAACTCGAGCAAGAAGTCGCGTTTCATGGCCTTGCGCGTGCGTTGGACGTTGAGCCCGTCGTCGAGGATGCGGTTGAGGACGGCTTGGCGGACGAGGTTGTCGT
>DATINK010000162.1:0-6533 GCA_035474355.1 Chitinophagaceae bacterium
GTTTATATTTTTTCGATCATCGCCTTTTTCATTTTATTGATCGCGTGCATCAATTATATGAACCTCTCCACAGCACGTTCCACTTTACGCGCCCGTGAGATCGGGATCCGGAAAGCGGTGGGCGCACAACGCAAAGAGATCATCTCCCAGTTCCTGAGTGAATCTGTCTTACTGGCCTGGATCGCATCGATCCTGGCGATCGTATTGACATGGACCATGATTCCCTGGTTGAACCGGATATCCGGGCAACAACTTTCTATCAACATTTTATGGAAATGGCAGATTCTCCTGCCCCTGGCGCTGGTTCCATTTGTTACCGGGATCATCTCGGGGATTTACCCGGCATTATTCATGTCATCTTTTAAACCGGTAACTGTATTGAAAGGATTATTCAAATCCGGCGGTATCAACATATCGTTCCGGAAAGTGCTGGTCACGCTGCAGTTTGCTATTTCGATCATATTGATCATCAGCACGGCGGTTGTTTTCAAACAAATGAATTATATGCAGAAGCGTTCCCTGGGTTTCGACAGGGAGCATATTGTTACACTGCCCTATACACCCGAGTTGAATGATAATTTTGATGCATTCAGGACCGAACTCTTATTAAATTCCAATATCAGGAATGCCGGACGCTCTTCCCGGATCCCTACAGGCCGTTTACTGGACGCTATGGGTGCAAGGATCATGAAAGGTGATTCGCTGGCGCCCGTGAATGCAAACATCAAATTCGTATCGGCCGACCAGGATTTCATTACCACCTATGGTGTTAAGGTTGTAGCGGGAAGAGGATTTTCAAAAGACTATAGCCTCGACACATCTGCCTTCCTGGTGAATGAAGCTGCTGTAAGCACCCTCGGTTTTCATTCCAATGAGGAAGTGATCGGGAAAGATTTCGGTTATGGAAACCGCCTGGGAAAGATCATCGGTGTGATCCATGATTTTCATTTTGAATCCTTACACCAGCGCATCGTGCCCCTTGTATTGCTGGTCCCCAGGAGTGCCTTCAGTTATAGCAGGATCTCGGTAAAGATCGCCGGCGCCGATATGCCGGCAGCACTCGGACATATTGAGAAAACCTGGAAAAAATTCCTGCCGGATACGCCTTATGAATATACTTTCCTGGATGAGAATTTTTCAAGATTATATGATGCAGAGACTAAACAACGTACGCTTTTTACAACGTTTGCCTGCCTGGCGATCCTGATTGCCTGCCTGGGTTTGTTCGGCCTTTCTGCTTTTGCCATTTCACAAAGGATCAAAGAGATCGGCATCCGCAAAGTACTGGGAGCCGATGTGAGCACGATCGTGATGTTGCTGTCCAGGGATTTCATGAAACTCGTGATCATATCTGCATTGATCGCTATCCCGGTAGCCGGGATCTTCATGAATAAATGGCTGCAGGACTTTGCCTACCGGACAAAACTACCCTGGTGGATCTTCCTGGTAGCATTGGGGCTGGCAGCACTCATCGCATTTGTTACGATCAGTTTCCAGGCGATCAAAGCGGCGGTAGCCAACCCCGTTCGATCACTAAGAACCGAATAGTCAAATAAGGTCAAATGGGTCAAATAAGTCAAATAGGTCAATGGGGATAACGGAATATGACCCATTTGACTGATATGACCTATTTGACCGGGATATTAAAGTATAGCCATGATAAAGACATACCTCAAAATTGCATTCAGGAATATCAGGAAAAACAAAATGTATTCCTTTATCAATATTGCAGGGCTGACGACCGGGATAGTTTGTTGCATATTGATCGGCTTGTTTATCAACAGCGAACTCAGCTTTGATAAGTTTCATAAAAATGCCGACAGGATCACCCGGGCCACGATGGAATACAGTAGCGGCGGTATCGTAACCAAGGTGGCAACTACCGGAACAAAAGTGGGCCCGCAATTTAAACGGATATTCCCTGCTATTGAAGAATATGTACGCACTTTAAAATTCTCACGGATTGTTACTTACGGTGACAAACAGTTTACCGAAAACAGGTTTTATTACGCTGATGAATCATTCCTGAAGATATTTTCATTCCCGCTGGTAAAAGGCGATGTTGCTTCCGCATTAAATTCAGGTGATAAGGTTGTCATTACCGCATCCACCGCAAAAAAATATTTTGGTGCAACCGACCCGATCGGGAAAGTGATGCGCATCGGGGATAAAAAAGATTTTATTGTCAGCGCAGTGGCAAAAGACGTGCCCCGTGATTCACAGATACAATTCGATTTTGTTATCAATTTTAATAACCTGGCTGCAGCGAAGGATGAAATATGGTGGCAGGCAAATTATGTCACCTATTTTCTATTGCATGATAAAAGCCAGCTGGCCGGACTGCAACAGCAGGTGCTGGCCTATATGAAAACAGATGATGTCCGTAAAGAAGCAAAGCTGGAAGGAAACGACTACCTGACTTTTCAGATAGAACCCCTCACAAAAGTGCACCTCTATTCTTCCATAGCCGGGTTTGAGCCGAATGGGAATATCACTTATATATATGTTCTTGCAGCTATCGCCCTGCTTATATTGATCATCGCCTGTGTAAATTATACCAATCTTACGATTGCTCAGTCAGCAGGCAGAAGCGGTGAAATAGGTATCCGTAAAGTAATGGGAGCCAGGCGGGGTGAATTGTTTGCCCAATTCATCGGCGAAACTTTGTTTTTCACACTCCTGGCCGTGATACTGGCCATATTGATAAGTATTCAGTTGCTGCCCTTTTTTAATACGGTTACAGGTAAACACATCATGGCGGCTGACCTCTTATCTTTCAAGCCCATTATATCCATCCTGCTGGCAGGCGTCATCATCAGCCTGATGGCCGGCATCTATCCGGCATTGATCCTGTCCGGCAGTATTATTATAAAAATCCTCAAGCAGGGCTTCAGTTTTTCATCCAGTGGGAATGGATTACGGAAATCGCTTATCGTGGTGCAGTTTGTTATTTCCATGTTCCTCATTGTAGCCACGATCATAATACTTCAGCAACTCTCCTTCATACGCCATAGAAATTTAGGGTATGATAAGGACCAGGTAATTGTAATGCCGGTTAATTTTCCAACCCCGGAGCAATATGATGTATTGAAGGATGCAGTGAAACGATTACCCGCTGTAAAAAGCGTTAGTGGCGCTTATGGCAACCCCACATTTGTGACATGGGGAGATGGCATCAATGCGGAAAACGGCACACAAAAAATAAGTTTCTCCATTAGCGCAATGCCTGTTGACATCGATTTTATTAAAACGATGAACATGCAAATTGTCACCGGATCCGATTTCACGCCTTCCGATCTTCAATTAATGGATACCAGCAATAACAATAAAAATTTTCTTTATACCTATATGCTTAATGAAAAGGCTGTGAAAATGATCGGCTGGACGCCGGAGCAGGCGCTTGGAAAGATCGTTGACCGCGGGGAGAAAGGGATTATTAAGGCGGTGATCAAAGATTTTCATTTTGCATCCATGCATGAACCCATTGGTCCCCTGATGATGTTCATGGATAAAAGTTATGTCCGGAATATGTATGTCAAAGCCCAGGGTGGGGGTATTTCAACATTGATAGCGGAACTGGGGAAAATATGGAAGGAACGAGTACCTAACCGCCCATTTGAATATCATTTCCTGGATGAGGACTTCAATAGCTTATATATATCAGAACAGCGGGCAGCCGGCATTTTCACAACATTTGCAGCGATTGCAATATGCCTTGCCTGCCTCGGTTTATTTGGCCTTGCGGCTTTCACTACTACCCGCCGAACGAAGGAAATCGGGATAAGAAAAGTCTTAGGCGCCAACATACTGGACATCACAAAAAATATTTCCAAAGATTTTATTGTTCTTGTCTGTTTGGCTATTGTGATCGCCACGCCGCTGGCATGGCTGGCATCTAAGAAGTGGTTACAGGATTTTGCGTACCGCATTCATATACAATCATGGGTGTTTATTGCTTCAGGGATCGTTATCATTCTGCTTACACTGGCAACGGTTAGTTTCCATGCCATTAAAGCAGCCCTGGTAAACCCGGTAAAAAGTTTAAGGAGTGAATAAAATTTATTTATGATTAAAAACTATTTCAAAACCGGTTTCAGGAACCTGTGGAGGAACAAAAACTTTACGGTGATCAACATTGCCGGCCTGGCGGTAGGTATCGCCGTATGCCTGGTCATTTTCCTGATCATACAGTTTGAACTGAGTTTTGACAAGTTCCATCCGAAGAAAGACCGCATCTATCGCGTACTGACCGAGCTGCACAGTGAAGATGGCATGCATGTCAGTGCGGGTGTGCCTTTTTCATTGCCCAAAACAATGCATAACGATTACCCGGGATTGGTCTCTACCGCGGTATTTTCTGATGGCAATGACCAGATCATCCTTCCGGATGAAAAAAACGGGCAGGAGGTTAAAAAATTCATGGAAGAAAAGGGCGTGTTTTTTGCCGAACCTGCATTCTTTGAAATATTCAATTACCCCTTACTCATCGGGGAATACAATTCCCTGAAAGATCCGAACACAGCCGTGATCACAAAAGAAATTGCCAACAAGTATTTCGGGGACTGGCACCAGGCGATCGGCAAGACCATAAAGCGGAAAAAACAGGTGTATACGATCACGGGAATATTAAAGACCATCCCTCAGAACACCGATATGCAATTGAAGATCGTGGCTTCTTACGCCACGCTGAAAAGTTTATATGGCACCGTAGACTGGGTAAGCGTCGCGAATAATCATTGTTTCTATTTTCTCTTACCGGAAGGCGCTACACAATCTTCGATGGACCAACAACTGTTGGCGTTCACAAAAAAATATAAGAAAGACGATATTGCCCGGAACATTGAATTTTCCCAGCCGCTCTCCCAGGTTCATTTTGATAAAGAATCAGGAAATTTCCTCGACAGGACCGTTTCTAAAGGAATGATCAATGCATTATGGATGATCGCAGCATTCATTTTATTGATCGCGTGCGTGAATTTTGTAAATCTTTCAACGGCACAGGCAGTCAACCGGGCGAAAGAGATCGGTGTCAGGAAGGTATTGGGAGGAAATAAAACACAACTTCGGTTCCAGTTTTTCAGCGAGGTGACGATCATTGCATTGCTGGCTGTGTTATTGTCCGTTATTATCACTGTAGGTTCCGTTCCCTACCTGAATAAAATATTGCAATTGCCATTTTCATTTGACATTGCTCAGCATCCCTCGATCCTTTACTTTCTTTTCTTAATAACCATCGCGGTGATAGGGCTGGCAGGTTTTTATCCTGCTGTTGTGCTTTCCCGTTTCAACCCGATCACGGCCATCAGGGCAAGGATGGCGGCAAGAAGCAACAAGGGAGTCACGTTAAGAAGAGGTCTTGTCGTATTCCAGTTTGTGATCGCGCAGGCATTGATCATCGGTACTTTGATCATCGTAAGGCAAATGGACCTGTTCCGGAATTCCCCGGTGGGCTTTGACAAACATGCAGTACTGAATGTTTCATTTCCCGATGATAGTACTAACCTGGCAAAACTTAATTTCCTTCATGATGAACTCATGCGGGTAAAAGGAGTCAGGTCTGTCAGTTTCGGGTTTGGCAGTCCTGCGGATAATGGAAACTGGTATTCCAACTTCCGCTATAACCAGTCAGCAAAAGAAACCGATTGGAGTGCCAATCTCAAATGGGCAGATGCATCTTATCTCAGCACATATAATATCCCCCTTGTATCAGGTCGCAATGTGCAAGCCTCCGATACTGTAAGAGAATACCTGGTCAACGAAACCCTGGTAAAACGATTGGGTATTTCCGATCCGGCCGAGGTGTTGAATAAGCAATTGGATATATGGGACGGACAAATGCCGGGACCGATCGTGGGTGTCATAAAAGATTTTAACGCCGTATCCCTTCGTGAAGGAATGGCGCCCGTGATCATCAGTACGATGAAACAATTTTATGGTAAGGCAGGGATCAAGATAGAAATGGCGCAATCAGGGGAAACGATAAAAGCGATCGGGAAGATCTGGGGAAATGTCTATCCCGAATATGTTTATGAACCAAAATTCCTGGATACAGTCATTGATAATTTTTATAGCCAGGAAAACCGATTGTCAAAATTGTATAGAATTTTTGCCTTGCTTGCCATTTTCCTGAGCTGCCTGGGACTATATGGGCTTGCATCATTCATGGCCGTACAGCGGGTGAAGGAAGTAGGTGTCAGGAAGGTCATGGGTGCTTCAGTAAGAAGTATCATCTTCCTTTTTTCAAAGGAATTCATCATCCTGATCAGTATTGCTTTCGTGATTGCCGCGCCACTGGCCTGGCTCTATATGCACGATTGGTTACAGGATTTTGTTTACCGTACCAGGATCTCGGGATGGATACTACTGCTGGCGGGCGTTTCCGCTTCAGTGATCGCCTTACTGACGATCAGCGTCAAAGCCATCCAGGCGGCAGTTGCAAACCCCATTAAATCGTTACGTACTGAATAGTCAAATGCGTCATATATATTAAAAGATCTTTTATGATAAGAAATTATTTAAAAGTTGCGCTTCGC
>DATINK010000163.1:0-10236 GCA_035474355.1 Chitinophagaceae bacterium
CAAGCACTTTTGTAAATTTCGCCTCATCTTCAACCGTTAAACCACGTTTGGCAAAATCGCCCCTCACTGCTAACTGCAAACTACTAACTGCCGACTTTTTTATCCATTCATGGTTGAACCATTTTGCTTTTTCATAGTCGAATTTAGCGCCACCACTATGCACCCGTTTGAGTGAAAATTTTTCTACCAGCTCCTCTTTATCGAATATTTCCTTTTCGGTTCCGTCGTTCCACCCCAATAAAGCCAGCAAATTGATAAATGCTTCGGGCAGGAATCCTTTTTCGCGAAACCCTTCGGTCAGTTCATGGGTTTGGGGATCTGTCCAATTCATGGCAAAGACCGGGAACCCGTATTTGGCCCCGTCTCTTTTACTAAGTTTTCCATGGGAACCCATAATAAGCGGAAGGTGTGCCCATTGTGGCATTTTATCCAATCCGAAAAGGTATTTCCATAATAATATATGAACCGGGGCGCTGGAAAGCCATTCTTCTCCCCGAAATGCATGCGTGATCTTCATCAGGAAGTCATCTACCACAACCGCCAGGTGATAAGTAGGCATTCCGTCGGCTTTCAACAGCACTTTATCATCTACTACGGAGGTATCAAAACTGATATCACCACGGATCAGGTCGGTAAAGGAAACGATCCTCTCTTCCTGGATCCGGATGCGTATCACATATTTCGTAGCTGCATTTAATAATGCTTCCGTTTCCGATGGCAAAAGAGTAAGGGAATTCCGCATTTTCATCCGGAGAGAATGATCATATTGAGGGGATGGATTGTCTGCAGTTTTGTATTGCTGCCTCATCTTCTCCAGTTCTTCCGGCGTATCAAAAGCATAATAGGCATGCCCATCCTTTATCAACTGTTCAGCATATTGACGATAAGTTTCTTTTCTTTCGCTTTGACGATAGGGCCCCAGCTCGCCGCCGTGTTTCGGGCTTTCATCGGGTTCGAGTCCTGCCCATTGCAGGCAATTGAAAATATATTCCTCGGCGCCTGGCACATAACGAGACTGGTCGGTATCTTCTATGCGTAATATGAAGTCGCCATCATGCTGCTTTGCAAAAAGATAATTATAGAGAACAGTTCTTACGCCTCCAATATGCAGCCCCCCGGTCGGACTGGGAGCAAATCTTACACGGACTTTCTTTGCCATTGGAACAAAGATAGATACGGGATACGAGATGCGGGATACAGGGTATCAGATATTCGTTCTTTCGTAATTTTGATTCAATGAGTGATGCAAAATTTTATAAAAGCCCACTGATCCTGCGCATTCTCGGGCTGGGTAAACCTTATTTTGTAAAAACACCCTGGTGGATGAAAGCGGTGTTTCCTTCGAGGTTATGGAAAGTAAAAACAAAGGAACCCATTATCTATCTCAGTTTCGATGATGGCCCACATCCTGAGATCACTCCCTTTATCCTCGATGAATTGAAAAAGCATGATGCGAAAGCGACTTTTTTTTGCATTGGGAAAAACGTGATGCTTTATCCTGAGATGTATCAAAGGATACTGGACGAAGGTCACCGGGTAGGCAACCATACATTTAATCATCTCAATGGTTGGAAAACGCCGGACCCTGCATACTTAGCGGACATAACCGAAGCTGCCAGACACATTCATTCCGACCTTTTCAGACCTCCTTATGGCAGGATCAACAGCTCCCAGGTGAAATCATTGAACAATGCAATGAAGTACCAGGCCAGGATAGTCATGTGGGATGTACTAAGCGGAGATTTTGATACTGGAATTGATGCATTAAAAGTGATGAAACGTGTACTACGTGGTGCCGGGGCAGGCTCTATTATTGTATTTCATGATAATGAAAAGTCATTTCCGAGGCTGAAAGGGTCCCTGCCAGCGGTACTAACTGCGCTAAGCGAAAAGGGATACCGATTTGAATCTATCGCTTGAGAAAAATTGTAAATGGCTAAAAACAAAGAAGGAGAGGGGGTTACAGATTAGGAATATAACTATTTGAAAACCACCGTATAAAGTTAGGGCCTGGGTAGAAACCCTGGCCCGTTTTTAATCCGTACCCTATGAAAACTGGTTTAAAGGTATAATAATTTTTAATTAATGCAAAGTTATTTGGTGGGCCACCCCATTGATGGTAATCACGGCCTGGTTATCGCAATCTCCATTGCCAAATTCGATCACAGCGATCCAGGGACTATTCGCTGCTGCGTTCACGCGTGTGATCCTGACTTTTCCTTTTGTGATCCAATGACAATTGAATTTTTTGATAAGGGGCTCAGTGATCGCCGACTCCCATGCTACCAATAAATTTCCTCTTTGTGTACGGCCATGAGAGGCGCCTTCGAGGCGGAAAACGTCATCGCGGGGATAGTCAAGTGTAGCCAGGCCCTCGATCTGTGTTGCTACTTTATGGCTATTCCACTCTGTATAGTTCCCATTGGGCTTTGTCAGCCTGGCATTGATGATATCAAAAGTGAACTGGCGGGATGCCGGTGTTGAATTAGGTGTGCTGGTATTCTCCACACGATGGGTTCCTTCGACATGAATGCCATCAATATAAAATCCATCAAATGTTGTAGAGGCTACGGATCCGGCGAAGATCAATCGTCCGGTATATTCGGTGATGATCTTTCCTTTGCGTGTATGACCATCCAGCGAGGTACATCCTGCCGTACCAAAATCTATTACTACTCTGACAGGAAACCCTATGGCATTGGGTCCTGTATGAGTAACGGTTACCGTAAAACATGCAAAAGGACGCCCTGATCCCGTGGCAGTTCCACGCCCAAATACACCAATACCCTGCATACCTACTTCATCACTTGTACCCATGACATCATCGAATATTCCGCTGAATATAGTTTCTGCTTCGCCATCAGCTTCGCTGGATGCCATCGAAGCTTCCGTCTCCTGTGCATCGATGGAAGTCTGGCTGTTTTCTCTCACACAAGAAAAAATCATTAACAGGCTAAAGAAGAGAATAAGGGTGAGGAATTGGGCAGGGTTGAACCGCTGTTTCATAAACATAGTTTTAAGGGATGACCAAATAACGGCAATTAGATGGTTTTTATTGGTTTAAGTTTAACGCTTTCTTAAAGTTTTTACGAGTTTTACAGCCTAAAATGGGGCAGATGCGAATAGTAGATTCCCACGCTCATATCTATTTGCCGGAATTTGATGCCGATCGGGCTGAAATGCTTGAAAGGGCTGATAAGGAAGGAGTTACTACTATTCTTATGCCTGCTATCGATAGCACGACCCATGAATCTATGTTCCGGGCGGAGTCAGATTACCCCCGGATCTGCATCAGCATGATGGGTGTCCACCCCTGCTCAGTCAGGGAGGATCCCGCTGCCGAGCTTCAGTTGGCCAGGGCATGGCTGGACAAGAGAAAATTCCGGGCGATCGGGGAAACGGGGCTGGACTATCACTGGGACCTGACCTATATCACCCAACAAAAGAGCGTATTTAATGAACAGATCAGTTGGGCGCTTGAATTTGATATCCCGGTGGTGATCCATTCAAGAAGATCGATTGACGATTGCATCAAAATGATCGGGGAACGGCAGAAGGGGAAATTGAAAGGCGTTTTTCATTGTTTTTCCGGTACGCAGGAACAAGCTCAACAGATCATGGATCTGGGTTTTTATCTTGGCATTGGTGGCGTAGTTACCTATAAGAATTCAGGATTGGATGGGGTGATGAAAAATACCGGGCTTGAAAGAATAGTACTCGAAACCGATGCGCCTTATCTCACGCCGGTTCCCTTCCGGGGTAAGAGAAATGAATGCAGTTATCTTAAATATGTCGTTGAAAAACTTTCAGAGATCCATCAATTGTCTCCTGGCGAAATTGCCAGGATCACAACTACAAATGCAGCAAGTTTATTTGGAGAAGTGTAATTGCCCCGCCCTTTAGGGCGGGGTTGAGAATTGATATTCCTTCCACCCCTGGCCTAAAGGCCAGGGCAATTGATCAGTTCCAATTTCAGAATTGTAATAAAAAGGATGTCCCTTCTCCTTCCACAGAATGCACCTGTATATTTCCTTTGTGCAGCATCATGATCTGTTTGCAAAGACTCAGCCCGATGCCACTCCCGCTTTTCCTTGTACTGAAAAAAGGAATGAATATTTTATCGAGCAGACTTTCCGGGATCCCATTACCATTATCGGAGACTTTGATCACGGTTTTCCGGTTTGCAGAAAGAAAAGCTGAGAGAACGATCTTCGGGGAGGCCTTGTCTTTCACTGTTTCAATGGCATTCACTACAAGGTTGATCAACACCTGTTCCAACAACCCGCTGTCAGCTTCCAGTGTGAGGTCTGTTTCTTTGAGGATGGTTTCAATTTCAATATTTTTTTGTTCCAGTGTGGGCTGCATCAGTTGCAGCAGGTTTTCAAATACATCCCTGACATAGAGGCGGGTGAGCTTAAGCGTTGTGATCTTATTTAAATTACGATAGGTTTCTGCAAACTTCAATAGCCCCTCACTTCTTCTCCGGATGGTTTCTATGCCGAGTTCCAGGTCATCGACCGAGCCGGAATCATTGTTCAATTGCGGAACGGATTGCTGAAGACGGCTCTTTAAAGTTTCCGCCAAAGAAGAGATGGGCGCCACTGAATTCATGATCTCATGCGTTAGCACACTTAATAATTTTTGCCAGGCTTTGGATTCTGTTTCGTCTAAGGCTTCACTGATATTTTGAAAAGCGATCAGCTTGTACATTTTTCCGTCTGTCTGGAATGCGGTGGCGGATAAAAGAACTTTATAAGAGTTTCTTTCCAGGTGTGCTGTCGCCACTTTGTTTTCACCGGGCTTGAGTGCAATGATGGCTTTGCATAATTCATTGTCTCTTTTGCTCAATGAAAAAATGGATTTTAAGTAAGGAAGCTGGAGCATTTTTTTAAGGGACTCATTCATCCAGACCACCGTTCCATTGTTTTCTTCATACGAAAGGATACCCGTGTCCACCAGTTCAAGGATCTTCTGGAGGTACTGGTACTGGGTCTCTTTTTCTTTGCTGATGATCTTGAATGTCGAATTGATCTCGTTGAATCCTTTCCGCAGTGGCTGGATCTCAGCCGGCGCGTGCTTCACATCGAAATACCTTGAGAAATCGCGATAATGTACAGATTCCACAAATTGCTCCAGTTCAGCATGCGCTTTATGCTGAGAGCGGTAAAAAGCATAGATCTGGAAAATGACAACGGGAATGGCAATGAGGAGGTAAACATACCAGCCCCGGGTGATCAGTAAAGCAGTCCCGCTCAATGTGATCAATAATAAAAACACACTAAACCCGATCCGCCATTCGTATTTTTTAGATGTCATATTTGCTGAGTCTGCGGTAAAGGGCCGTTCGCGTTAATCCCAGTTCGCGCGCGGCTTTGGTAATATTACCATGATGTTTCTCGATCACCCGGAGGATCGTGTTCTTTTCTACGGTGCTCAGTTTTGTTTCGGCTATTTCATTGCCTGCATCTGCATGCGATTCGATCGGCGAAAAAATAAGGTCATCCGCCATCAATTGTTCTCCATCGGTCATGATCACTGCCCGTTCAATGATGTATTGCAGTTCCCTGACATTTCCGGGGTAATGATGATTCAATAGTTTTTCCATGGCGCCCGGGCTGAACTCCACCGGGGGTTTCATGTATTTATTGGAATAGATCGTACTGAAATAGCGGGAAAGCTGGATAATATCATTTTCCCTTTTGCGAAGGGGAGGTACGATGATCTCCACGGTATTGATGCGGTAGATAAGATCCTTCCTGAATTTATTTTCATTGGAAAGATCTGACAGCGTACTATTCGTTGCACAGATCAGGCGGATATCTACGGGAATGGGTTCGTTGCTGCCCAGGCGGGTCACCTGCCGGCTTTGCAAAACACTTAATAATTTTGCCTGGAGATGAAGAGGAATATTCCCGATCTCGTCCAGGAACAAAGTGCCGCCGTTGGCAGATTCAAACCGGCCGACACGGTCTTCACGGGCATCGGTAAAAGCACCTTTCTTATGACCAAATAATTCACTTTCAAAAAGTGTTTCTGTCAGTGCACCCACATCCACTTTTACAAATGGTTGTGTGGAACGAAGTGAGCCCTGGTGAATGGCTCTCGCGATCAGATCCTTCCCTGTCCCATTCTCACCCAGTATCAGGATATTGGCATCGGTCGGCGCTATTTTTTCAATTTTGAAAAAGATCTCCTGCATGGCTGCTGATTCGCCAATGAATTCTTTTCCAATGATAGATTCAGTATTTGAGTAAGTGGCCTGCCCGGTTTTATCCGTTTTTTTCCTGAGTGAATCTTTTATTGTTGAAAGAAGTTTTTCATTGTGCCAGGGTTTGATCACAAAATCGGTGGCGCCTTCTTTTAACGAACGTACGGCGAGGTCGATATCACCATAAGCCGTGATCATGATCACCGCCGTATCGGGGCGAAGCTTGCGGACCTCATTCAACCAGAATAATCCTTCATTGCCTGTGTTGATGGTGCTGCTGAAATTCATGTCCAGCAGGATCACATCAAAATTTTCTTTCGACAAATGCCAGCGGATATTCTCGGGTGTTTTTTCAGTGACCACTTCATTAACTTCTGTCTTCAATAACAGTCGAACAGCCGTCAGTACATCGGGGTCATCATCAATGATCAATATCTTGGCATTCTTTAAATTCATGGCAGTGTAAGTACGAAATACGAACTACGAAGTACGAATTCAAAACGACCCACACGTACTTCGTATTTCGTACTTCGTAGTTCAGCGGTAAAATTACAATCAGTGTCCCATCTTAATCGTGAGTAAAAGGGTAATTCAGATAGTGTATCAAAACCGGACACCTGGTGTATCAAAAACGAACGTCTTCGTACTTTTTTGATCGACAATGTATTGAATATCAGAGCCCTATATAACTGGCATGCTTATAACTCTAAAATGACCGGAGATATACTATATAATATGGAGTAACCCGGAAGCTTCGGGGTTCGTATATAGGATGGGGCTTATCAAATACAATAGATTTTATGGTGGACAGAGTTATTGCCAAGAAAAAATGGGGCAGGAAACGTATCCTCACGATTGCCGGCATCGCAGCTGTTATTTTACTGGGTGCGGCAAGTTTTTATTTCACTTCCGGCAAAAGCAGGTTGAATGTAAACCCGGAAAGAATTACGATCAGTGAAGTAAAGACGGGTCCTTTCCAGGAATTTATTCCTGTGAACGGAGTGGTAATGCCCGTTACAACGATCTATCTCGACGCACTGGAAGGTGGAAGGGTGGAAGATAGATATGTGGAAGACGGGGCCATGATGAAAAAAGGGGATCCCATTCTTCGCTTGTCGAATACTGACCTTGAATTGAGCCTGGTGAACCAGGAGACTTCTGTCTATAACCTGCTCACACAAATGCAGATCTCGCAAAATGCCGCCCGGCAAAACACCATCAGCAAACTCAACCAGATGACCGATGTGGAAAATGCTTTGAAAGAAGCAGACCGCACTTACCAGCTGAATAAAAAATTGTTCGAACAAAAAGCGATCGGCTTACAGGAGTTCCGTCAATCGGAGAATAATTATAATTACCAGGTCCAGAAAAAAAATCTCACCAAACAAATACTCGCGCAGGATTCCCTTTCTGTCAAACAGGAACTGGAACAAGCCAAACAATCTTACGCAAGAACACAAAATGCACTCGCAGTAATGCGCCAGAAAGTGGGCGACCTGGTTGTAAGGGCACCTGTGGACGGACAATTAACTTCCCTGGATGCAGAATATGGGCAGTCAAAGAACAAAGGAGAAAGACTGGGACAGATCGATGTGTTGAGCGGATTCAAGGTGAGGGTGAGTATAGATGAACATTATATCTCGCGGATCTTTGCAGGCCTGGAAGGCGAATTCACATTTGCCAATAAAGATTATAAGTTGAAGATCAAAAAAGTATATATACAGATCACCAATGGAACATTCCAGGTGGACATGGAATTTGTAGGAGAAGTTCCGCAGGGGATCCGCCGTGGACAAACCTTACAAATACGACTGGCGCTCAGTGATGAAACACAGGCTTTGTTATTGGCGAAAGGTGGCTTTTACCAGCAAACCGGTGGCAATTGGGTATTCAAAGTGAGTGAGGGTGGCAGAACAGCATACAGGGTAGATGTGCAATTAGGGCGTCAAAACCCGGATTATTATGAAGTACTGACTGGATTGAAGCCGGGAGATAAAGTAGTGACATCCAGTTATGAGAATTATGGGAATATGCAGGAGCTGATCCTGAAGAAATAGTTTTGTGTGTTAAGTTTTACGTTGTAAATAAATACTTAAAACTGAGAACTTAAAACTTACAACTAGAAAAGTATAGCCATGAAAAATAAAATTGTCAACTTATGCCTGCTGGTATTATTCCTGGGCTGTTTTTCTCTTACAACCCGTGGCGGAAAAAATTGTGAACACGAGTTGCAGATTAAAGTGATCAAAAAAGATTGCCCTGCCACTGCCCGGCAAAACATTGCCCAGCCCGACCCGGGTATTTCACCTGTCACTTTTTGTTTATTAAACATGTAAATCAATATTAAAATCAATCTAAACAGTATACAATGATTAAGATCACCAATCTCGAAAAGATCTATCGCACCGAAGAGGTGGAGACGATTGCGCTGAACAAACTCTCCCTCGAAGTAAAAGAAGGAGAATTCGTAGCCGTCATGGGACCCTCTGGTTGCGGAAAATCAACCTTACTCAATATCGTGGGACTGCTGGATGACCCCGATACAGGCAGTTTTATGTTCAATGGCATTGAAGTTGCCAAATTCAATGAACGCAAAAGAGCAGACCTCCGTAAACGGAATATCGGGTTCGTGTTTCAAAGTTTTAATCTCATTGACGAACTCACCGTATTTGAAAATGTGGAATTGCCGCTGATCTATACAGGGGTAAAATCCGGCGACAGGAAAAAAAGAGTAGAAGCCGTGTTGGACAAGATGCAGATCATGCACCGCCGCAATCACTATCCACAACAATTATCCGGTGGCCAACAACAACGCGTTGCCGTAGCAAGAGCTGTTGTCAACCAGCCCAAACTGATCCTGGCAGATGAGCCTACCGGGAACCTTGATTCACATAACGGGAATGAAGTCATGCAAATGCTGACCGACCTGAATGAACAAGGAACTACCATCGTTATGGTTACACACAGTGAACACGATGCACGTTACAGTCATCGCATCATCAGGATGCTGGATGGACAAACAGTTTTGGAAAATATAATGGTATAACCCGCCCCCATCCCCTAAAGGGGAGTCAGGGCAGAGTTATCAAGCGAAAATAAAAACAGAAAACATTATCAGCATAAAGCAATAATTATTTTTTAAAAACTTTTTCTCCCCTTTAGGGGATGGGGGCATAACAATGATCTTCAATTATATTAAGCTCGCCTATCGGAACTTTATCAAGTATAAGTTCATCTCTTTTATTAATCTCCTGGGATTGACCATCGGGCTGGCCTGCTGTTTCCTGATCGGTATTTATATACTTCATGAACTCAGTTTTGATAAATACAACCCGGAGGCAAAGCGTATCTACCGGATCACGCGCAGTTTCAATAATCCCGAAACGGGTGCCATCAACCTCAACCTGGGAACCGTGGCTCCCCCTTTTGGTTATTACCTGCCCACCGATTTTCCCGAGATTGAAAAGATCACCCGCCTGATCGATAATAGTCCCGCCCCTGTACGTTATGGCGAAAAGAAATTCAATGAACAATCCGTCTATTTCGCAGACGAAAATCTTTTTGATTTTTTCAAAGTGGATATGATCGCGGGTAACCCGAAGAAAGCACTTTCTGATCCTTTTTCCGTGATGTTGACACCGGAAGTTGCTAAAAAATATTTCGGCAATGAAGAACCGATGAATAAGGTGTTGCGCATGAACAACCAGTTCGATCTGAAAGTGACCGGTATCTATCAGCCCTTTCCTTCCAATGCCCATTTGCATCCAGCCATGATGATCTCTTTCAATACACTGAACGATACGGCTGTCTATGGCGCTGAGAACCTGCTCACCAATTGGGGTAATAATTCATTTCTTACCTACCTGTTATTACCGGAGAAATATGATATAAAGAAAATGGAAGCCCGCTTCCCGGCATTTCTCGACAAGCACATGACGCAAAACGGGAACAGCAAATTCAAAACTTCTCAGGGAACATCCCTGGCGCTTCAGAAACTCACCGACATTCACCTTCGTTCCCACCTGGAT
>DATINK010000164.1:0-8482 GCA_035474355.1 Chitinophagaceae bacterium
GACTTGTCTTTCTTTGCTTCCGGGTTTGCGGATGATGATCATGCCCCCGATACGGATGGTATCCCCGTTGTCGGCATTCCTGCCGGTCGTGTCTACCTGTGTGAATCCTGTCATGAACATGCATAACGCTACACACAGGGTAAAGATCCTTTTCATTTCGTTCACTTTTTTTAAGTTATTGTCAGAATTATTTGAGTTTGATGGCCAGGCCGCCGATCAGCAGCCTATCGTCATCGGTAGCGGTCATGTTGGTTGTTTTTTCAAACGTCCGGGCTAATTTCCGGAAAAACCCGCGGAGTTTGCTCTTCTTTCCTTCTGGTTGTTCAAGTTGTGTTACTGGTTCTTTATAAACCACCGGTGTTACTACTAAATCTGACGAACCAACTTCAGGATTTGTTACTGCCTTATCAATTTTGATGTTGTTAATATTAGTTTCTGTGTTCAGGCCTCTTTTTGTAATGGGATTAGTCTGTTCAATAGCATTTGGATTATGCGTTGGCTGGGGAAGATTATTATTCTGCGGAATATCATTCTGTGCTATAACAGGTTTTTTCAAATCTTCTTCAGGCAATTGAACTGGCGTCTTTTTATTATTCTCCGCTTTTTGTTTAACCGCTAATTCATTCCTGCTTTGTTTCGGAGCAGGAATATCTTTCGTAACTGTATTGGCAATAACTGGCGCCGGTTGTTCTTTCTTTTCATCTTTAGGCTGGACTACCGGGGATTCTTTAATGATCTTTTGTTCTTTATTGCCACTATTGACAAGTTCATTATGATCATTCGCTTTTCCCTTATTCAACATCACGAATAAAGTAATGCCGGCAGCCAGGACCAGGATAGCGGCAGCAGCCACTCTCCACCAAAGCACCGGGATTCTCTTTACATCTCTCCTGTATAAAGATTCCTTATTGGCAAACACGATGGTTTCCGGCTGCAGGCGTGTGCGTTGAAGGAGGGCCCATTCCTGCTGAGCTTCCGGTTGTGTCTGTATGAATTCTTCAACAAGTGCTTTTTGATCTTCTGACAGTTCATTATCTAAATAAAGCACCAACCATTCTTCGAAATTGGCGAGATGCAGGGCTGAATGATTCTCGGGCTTGATCAATTGCGACTTGTTATCAAAAACGATAGCTGTATCGGGAACCAATTTAAATTGAAGAAGGGTATCCAGTTCTTCTTTCAGATCCGGATTTTTCTGAACAAAGGATTCTACCTGCAGGCGCTGTTCCACACCCAGTTCATTGTCGATGTACAGGATAAAATACTCTTCGTAATTATGACGGGTAATGTTCATTTTCTTTTTTTTAAGGACCAGGTCCTGCCTTAGATCACATTTTCAATTTTCACCAGCCATTCTTTCAGTTGAACCCTTGCCCGGTGCAGGTAAACTTTTACCTGGCTGGGGTTGAGTCCTGTTATTGTTCCGATCTCCTCATAGCTGTAGCCTTCATAATCTTTCAGCAACACCAGGGACCTTTGCGTATCACTTAACCTGCTTAGCGCTTCTTCCAGGATCTTTTTCAATCCATTGACAGGCTTGTTCTGTATCCTGGATTCATCACTAAACTCATCTTTCAACTGGATCCTTTTCACCTTCCGGATATGGTCGATCATCTGGTGATAGGCAACCGTAAAGAGATAAGATTTGCATTTTAATGCGTCTATCTCATCGCGGTTCCGCCACATTTTCTCGAAAGCAGTCTGTACCACATCCCTGGCATCTTCCTCATGTCGGAGATTTTTCAGGATGAAGCGGTACACGCCATCAGCATGGGCTCTTACACATTCGTTATATTCTCGTTCGGTCATAAACAGCCGGAAACAGGATAAAATTACCCCAAAAACCTGGGGGCCTTCAGTAATACGAAAGAAGCAAGTCAAAAGTTACGACCGGATACAAATATATTTTAACGCAGATGCTTGAAAATCAATAGTGAATTGGGCTAATGATCACGAATTGGCGTGTAAAAGTCTCCCAAATTCCATTGCTGGGAGAAATGGAATTGCTCTTTTTACCAGGGCATTGCATATTCTTTTTGCAACAGGAAGAATCAGTCTTCTTTTTCGGAGCCGAACTCAGAAATACCAGGCTAAGGGCAATGATAACAATGCCTGCCATGTACCTGAAAAGAATAGATTTCTTCATATCAGCCGGTTTTGTGATATGACGAAAGTAATCGGGAAAATGTTACAGGATTGTCAAAGTTAGTTCTCAGATTACATAGCCTCCCTGCCCTCCAAAGGAGGGTTCTCAGAGTCACTAAATTTTGAAGAAACTTTCGAATTTTCGGAGTCTAAAACCCCTCCTATGGAGGGGCTTGGGGAGGCGGCAGAACGGCTGGTAGCTGAACTAATTTATATTTGTTGAATAAATGTTCTTCTATGAACGAAAAACTTGTCAAGCGGATCGCCAAAGAAGTAGAAGAGATCAAAACTTCCGGATTATTTAAATCCGAAAGGGTGATTGAAAGTCCGCAGGGTCCCGAAATAAAAGTAAATAGCGGTAAAGGCGTGAAGACCGTTTTGAATTTCTGTGCCAATAATTATCTGGGGCTTTCTTCCCATCCCAAAGTGATCGAAGCGGGCCACCAGGCAATCAACAACCGGGGATATGGAATGAGCAGTGTGCGTTTTATTTGTGGCACCCAGGATATTCATAAAGAACTGGAAGAAAAACTGTCTGCTTTTCTCGGCACCGAAGACACTATATTATATGCAGCAGCTTTTGATGCCAATGGGGGTGTTTTCGAACCCCTGTTCAACGAAGAAGACGCGATCATTTCGGATGCATTAAATCATGCTTCCATCATTGATGGGGTCAGGCTATGCAAAGCACAACGTTTCCGGTATGAACACAACAATATGGAAGACCTCGAAGCGAAACTAAAAGAAGCCGCTTCTTGTCGCAGCCGGGTCATTGTTACCGATGGCTCCTTCAGTATGGATGGTACGATCGCACAACTGGATAAGATCTGTGCTTTGGCAGAAAAATATGATGCGGCGGTGATGATCGATGAATGTCATTCATCCGGGTTTTTAGGAAAGACCGGCCGGGGTACGCATGAATACAGGGGCGTGATGGGGAAGATCGATATCATTACCGGTACATTGGGAAAAGCATTGGGTGGTGCATCCGGCGGATTTACTTCCGGCAGGAAGGAAGTGATTGAAATGCTGCGTCAAAAATCCAGGCCCTATTTATTCAGCAATACACTTGCACCCTCCATTGTGGGCGCATCGATTGCTGTGCTGGATATGCTGAGTTCGACAACTGAACTCCGCGATAAACTCGAAACCAATACAATATATTTCCGGTCAAAAATGACCGAGGCGGGATTCGATATAAAACCAGGAGAACATCCCATTGTGCCCATCATGTTATATGATGCTGTTCTGGCCCAGCAATTCGCAGCAAGATTACTGGAAGAAGGTATTTATGTGATTGGTTTCTTTTTCCCCGTCGTGGCGAGGGGACAGGCCCGTATTCGTGTGCAAATAAGTGCGGCTCATGAACGCAAACACCTGGATACTGCGATTGCAGCATTCTCAAAAGTTGGAAAAGAACTGGGAGTACTGAAAACGGCTGGCGTAGCGGGATAAAAAAATTCCGCCCCGATAAACCGGGACGGAACTCAATGAATTTCCCTGCAGTCAACAGTCAACTATATTTTAATATTCAACCCCGAAGCAACCTGTTTTACAACATCCAGCCCCGTATTATCACCTTCAACTGTTATCAATAAACGATTGCCGGCTGTCCACATGAGCTTATATTCATTCTGATTTTTTTCATACGATTCGATGGCTTTAACTCCGTTGAAATCAACCGTCTTCGAATAACCGTTTTCGGTTTCCGATTGCATATTAAAAAGACCCCAGTAAGTAAGGCTGTAGAACCCTGCGCCGGCTTCACCCGCACAATCCCAGATTGTCAGCTTGATACTCTTGTCTGCATCATCACTGTAAGTGGCTTCAGCCGTAGCAAATCCTAGTGCAGAATTCACGCTAAACCGTGTCCGTTTTAGTCCTCCTGCTTCTTCCGGCAACATGGCTTTTAACTGATCAGTTGACAAGGGGGGTAACTTTTTAAGATCTTCCATCATTTTTGTCCTCTCATCCGCAGTCTGCACGGCAGTAGTATTGTCAACAGTCACTTTTGTCTTACCGTCATCACTCACTACAGTAGTCTCTCCTTTTTTCTTGTTATTGCAGGCGACAAAAAACATGGTGACTGCCAGTAAGATGAATGGTATTTTTCTCATAATAGATGATTTAAGCCTGCCGGGTTGATTTCATGAACAGGTACCGGCAAACAGGGTTTTATAATAAATAAAATTACAACAATTCGTGTTTTTACGATTTTATCGGACAATCCCGTGTTCTGTTAAAGGTAAAAGAAAAATGCTTTGAGAAGCTATGAAAAGCAATTTCCGGGTAGTATTTTCGTTCTTCCCTTGAACAAACCATCCTTTCAATCCTTCCTCTGAAATTTCCCTATTTAATTTGTTGACCCACTTAAAAGGAATTCATGAAAAAGTTTTTTCTGTGCCTGATCATAGGGGCGGTTGTGATGTTCTTGATCTCATCCTGCGCTGCCAGCAAAAGAGATTGCCAGGGTGTAAGACACTATAAGGCCAAGGGCGGATTTTACATCTGATACCCCAAAATCATTTTAATGACCCTCCCGACTTGTCGGGAGGGTTTTTTATTGTCCGGCACAGCCTAATCCCCAGCCCGGTTACCTTTGCCAAAATAATTATAAGTGAAGAGGATATTAATAGCTTTCTGTGCCACCTGCCTGTGGCTGGCAGCCTGTTCCCCAAATAATGTAAAACAAGACAAGAGCCTGGGTAAATATTTTAAAGAGAATCATGTAGAAGGTTGTTTCGGGCTTATGGATAATGGCACGGGCAGGTTCACCATCTATAATCTCTCCCGCTACCGCGATAGCAGTTACCTGCCGGCATCCACTTTTAAGATCGTCAATTCTCTCATTGGCCTGCAAACCGGGAAGATCAGCAATGACAGCATGGTGATACCCTGGGATGGAATTAAGAGAAGAGTGGATGCATGGAACAAAGACCTTAATATGTACAATGCTTTCAGGGTTTCGGCGGTGCCCTATTTCCAGGAAGTGGCCCGCAGGATCGGGAAAGATACCATGCAGCAGTGGCTGGATTCACTGGGATATGGAACGAAAAAGATCAATACCCGGATCGATTCATTCTGGCTCGACAATTCTCTTAAGATAAAACCCGATGAAGAGTTAGGGCTTGTTAAGCGATTGTATTTTGACCAGCTGCCTTTCTTTAAGACTTACCAGGAAATGGTCAAACGTGCCATGTTATTTGAAAATAACGCGAATTACAGGATGGGATATAAAACAGGTTGGGGTTTCACTGAAAACAACCATGCACTGGGCTGGGTCGTAGGCTGGATCGAAGAAAATAACCACCCTTATTTTTATGTACTGAATATTGAATCTCCTGACCCTGCTTATGATATGAACACGGTGAGAATGAAAATGCTGAAAGATATCCTGAAAGACCTGGGATTCTTTGAAAGCAAAATGTAAAACAGTTCCCCGTTTGTGGATTGATTTTTGATTTCACCTTACAAACTCCTGATTGATCCAATTTCAACATAAAGAATTCTTGTGGCTTTCGATAGCTATACCCCTTGTTATCCTGGTTTTCATGGCGCATATTCAGTGGAAGAAAAGGGTGCGCCGCCGTTTGGGCGATCCTCAAATGGTCAACAAATTGGTGGGACCGGATTCATCAAAGCTTTTTTTCCTGAAATTCATTTTACTGGTACTCGCACTGGGTGCGGGGATCCTGGCAGCGATGAACCCGAGAAAACCAGGTAAAAACGGGGATAGTAGCCGGAAAGGAATCGACCTGGTGATCGCATTGGATGTGAGCAAGAGTATGCTGGCTGTGGATATTCAACCCAACCGGCTGGAAAAAGCACGCGAATTCATTTATAAATTAATGGACCAAATGCCGGATGACCGGCTGGCGCTGGTTTTATTTGCAGGGAAATCCTACCTGCAAATGCCATTGACAATAGACCATGGCGCTGCAAAAATGTATGTTGAATCGGCAAACCCCGGCGCGGTACCACAACAGGGAACCGTGATCAGCGAAGCGTTGAAGATGAGCGCCGGTGTATTCATTAATAAGGAATCGAAATTCAAATCGGTGCTGTTGATCTCCGACGGAGAAGATCACGATGAAGAAGCGGTAAGTACAGCCAGGGACCTTGCGGGACAGGGCGTCATGATCAATGCCATCGGTATCGGGTCGCCTGAAGGGTCCGTGATCATCGATCCGCAAACCGGGGAAACGAAGAAGGATGCTTCCGGGAATGATGTGATGTCAAAGTTGAATGAAGACGAACTGAAACAGATCGCAGCAGCAACAAATGGATTGTATTTACGCTTAGAGGATACTGATAAGGATGTTAAAACACTGCAGCAATATTTATCCCGCATCGATCCTCAATCTATCATTGATCTTTCCACCGTGAATTATAAAAACGGCTTTATCTGGCTGGCCGCCATCATGTTGATTTTACTGGGCATAGAGATCCTGGTACCGGAAATTTATTCATTAAAAAGACTACCATCGCAAAGACTGGCATGAAACCAATATTGATCTCCATATTTTCCATCTTCCTGTCCGTTTATATATATGGACAGGATAAGCTTGTTGAAAAAAATATTCTTGCCGGCAACGAATACTATGAAAAGCAGGAATTTGATAAAGCGGAAGAAAAATACCGGGCTGCGCTGGGATCGGACCCCCAGAACAGCACAGCTAAATTTAATCTTGCTAACACACTTTATAAATTACATAAGGAAAAAGAAGCCATATCATTATACACCGGGCTTTCTACAGGAACAAGGGATACCCGATTGGTAACGACAACCTTTTACAACAAGGGGGTTTCTCAAAGCCGGCTGCACGAATTGGAAGAAAGTATCAACTCTTATAAAGAAGTATTAAGAAAAGACCCCGAAGACAAGGAAGCCAGGGAAAACCTGCAAAAAGCCCTGCTCGAATTAAAAAAGAAGAACACGCCACCTAAAAAAGAACCGGAAAATAAAAAAAACCCCCAACCGCCAAAAACGCAATCCAAGCTGAATCCCAAAGAGGTTGACCGCCGGTTAAAACAACTCCAGCAAAAGGAAAAAGAAGTACAGCAGCGATTACAAAAAGAGAAATCAAAGACCGGGGGCGGGAACGATAAAGATTGGTAAGACAAAGCAAGGTCTTCGCTAAATTTGCAGACTGATCAAATGGGTGCCATGCAAGTCTATAGCGAATCGCTTACAGAATATAAACGCCTCAAAACAAGGGAAGTAAAGATCGGGGATCTCCTGCTGGGGAATTATCATCCTATCAGGGTCCAGACTATGACCACCACCGATACGATGGATACCCAGGCTACGGTGGAGCAAAGTATTCGCTGTATCGAAGCCGGGTCGGAACTGATCCGCATTACCGCGCCGTCTAAAAACGAAGCAAATAACCTTTTAGCGATCAAAAATGCATTAAGGGCAAGAGGTTATCATACACCTATTGTAGCGGATATTCATTTTACACCCAATGCCGCGGAAATAGCTGCCAGGATCGTTGAGAAAGTCCGTGTCAATCCGGGTAATTATGTAGATAAAAAGAAATTCGAACTTATCGAATATTCAGATGCAGATTATATAGGAGAAATAGACAGGATCAGGGAAAGGTTTCAACCCTTAATAAAGATCTGTAAGGAATATGGAACGGCAATGCGCATTGGCACCAATCATGGTTCCCTCAGTGACAGGATTATGAGTCGATATGGAGATACGCCCATGGGTATGGTGGAAAGCGCCATGGAATTTCTGCGCATGGCCCGGGAAGAAGCTTATCACCAGGTAGTGCTGAGTATGAAAAGCAGTAACCCGCTTGTCATGGTGGAAGCCTACCGCCTGCTGGTGAAAATGATGTTTGATGAATTTGGAGAATGCTATCCATTACATCTTGGCGTGACGGAAGCGGGTGATGCTGAAGATGGCCGTATCAAAAGCGCAGTGGGGATCGGAACGCTGTTGGAAGACGGATTGGGAGATACGATCAGGGTATCATTGACAGAGGATCCCGAATTGGAGATACCGGTTTGTAAAGACCTGGTGAAACGATATGGCCTCCCCAACCCCTCCAAAGGAGGGGCTCTGATTCCCGAAATATCGCAACTTTCTTATGATCCGTACAGTTATAACAGGAGAGAAACATTTGCTGTTGATAATATCGGAGGTAAACATGTGCCTGTTGTAATTGCTGATCTCAGCAAGATCAAAAAGATAACACCGAAAAATTTGCTGAGCATTGGGTATACATATAATGAAGCGACTGATAAATGGAATATCGGTGACGCAGCTGCAGATTATGTTTTCTCCGGCAAACAATTACTGGATTTTGAATTACCCGGTACATTG
>DATINK010000165.1:0-5396 GCA_035474355.1 Chitinophagaceae bacterium
CGACTAAAGAAACAATCTACACGAAAGATTCGGCTAAGAAACAAATGAAAGTGACCCGGGAATTTGAAGCACCGGTAAAACAAGTATGGAAATACTGGACAGAATCCAAATACCTTGACCAGTGGTGGGCTCCCAAACCCTGGCATGCTCATACACAATCAATGGATTTCCGTGAAGGTGGAAAATGGCTGTACTATATGGAAGGACCAGCAGCTGAACGCCATTACTGCAGAGCTGACTATGAAACCATACTTACGAATAAAAGATATACAGGCCTGGACGCCTTTTGTGACGAAAAAGGTAATATCAATCCCGATATGCCGCGCATGAATTGGGACGTATCATTTGTGGATTTGGATGACCGGACAAGGGTTGATGTAATAATTACTTTCCCTTCAGAAGAAGACATGGATAAGATCGTCGAAATGGGATTCAAAGAAGGGTTTGCTATGGCGCATAATAACCTTGACGAATTACTGATGAAGATGAAAGATTATAGATTATAGATTCATGAATAAAGGATGACTTTCATGTTTAATCTTTAATCTATAATCTTTAATTTCTAATCTATTACTTAACATTCACTACTACTTTACTCTCCAGTACTGTCTTTTTCGGAATGCTTTCATCATTCCCCTGCTTAGCGATTAGCCGGATAAGTATATCCGTTGCTCTTTCGGCTTGCTCATAAGGAAATTGTTCAACAGAAGCCAGCGGTGGATCATCGAGGTAACTGGTGATGGGCAGGTTGGCATAGCTCACGAAATAAATGTCTTTATTGATCTTTAACCCTTGCTCGCGGGTATACCTGATTGCGTCCAGTGCCACATAATCATTAAAAGTGATCACGGCAGTTGGACGATCCTCCACTGCCAGCAACTTTGCCATGGCCGCTTCGGTGCTTTTTCTGTCAAGATTCGTTTGAACAATGAGGTCATCATCCCGGACCAGTTTATTATTCCATAAACCCTCAAAATATCCTTCCAGCCTTTGCGTGGAGTGAAGAATGGAATCAGGCCCCTTGATAAACCCGATACGGGTATGACCCCTGTTGACTAAGAGGTCCGTGAGCTGGATAGAACTGTTTTCCAGGTTGCAGGACACGCAATAAGCATCCGGCAGGTTGGGGATCCGGTCAAAAAAAACTAACGGAACCTGGTATTTCTTTAATTGAAAAAAATGCTCGTAAGTAGTAGTGCTCTTTGAAAGTGAAACGATCAGTCCATCCACCCGCTGCCGGCGCATAGTATCCACGATCTTTATTTCCCGTTCTGTATCATCATGCGATTGCCCGATCAGCACCGTATAATTATTCTTGCTGGCCATGTCTTCAATGCCATTGATCGCGATGGAAAAATATTCTTCCCCGAGATTGGGAAGTATAACGCCAATGATCATGGTCTTTCCCTGCTTGAATGAGATCGCCGCCTGGTTGGGCTCATACTGCAACTCTTTAGCCAACTGTTGAACCTCCATCCGTGTTTTCAAACCAATACTGGGATGGTTATGAAGCGCCCTCGATACTGTGGAGATCGAAACATTCAGCCGGTTGGCAATTTCCTTTATGGTGGCGGGTTTTTGGGGCATTTGCAATGGTAGCAGCAAGTTACTCAAGTTTTAAGTTCTAAGTTTTAGGTTCTAAGTAATAAATTGTGACCTTATTCCTTATTTTGTCTATATGGAGAAAAAGGTCCTCACTTTAACACTTCTTGCTATTTCTGTATTTTTCTTCATTATGGGATTGACCCACCCCATCCTCCAATCCGGTTTCAGTCTCGGTCCCTTCCGCTTCCAACAGGATTATATCTATCTCGGCACTTCCTATCAATATTTTTTCAACCAGGACGAATATTTTATCGGGTTTCTGCTCCTGTTTTTTACGATCATCTTCCCTATTATCAAATATATTTTCATCCTTCTTACATTGCTGGGATTAAGGATCCGCGGGCATCATTTCCTTGGTGTGATGATGGAGATCATTAATAAATGGGCGATGCTGGATGTATTTGTGGTAGCGGTCCTGATCCTGAATTTGAAATTTAATTCCACCCTGATCATTTCAAAATTGGAAAACGGTACAACCTTTTTTGGCATCTCCGTATTATTACTCATGATCTGCTCGTTGATCGCCCGTCAATCCCTGGCAGCGGAAAAAAGAAAATGAAATAGTTTGTGCATGGAGATATTTTAGTAATTTTCGATTAGAAACGATTGCCAAATGAATACTGTCGCATCCATTATCTCCCGCAAAGGCGCATCCATTGTTAGTGTTTCGGCTGAAGAAACCGTTGTCGAAGCGCTCCGCATCATGGCCGAAAAAAATATAGGTTCCGTTGTGGTCATGCAGGGAAACCGCTATGTAGGCATCATGACGGAAAGGGACTACTCCCGGAAAGTGGTACTAAAAGGGAAGGATTCCAACACGATCAAAGTGTCGGAGATCATGTCTACCGAATTTCCACCCGTAAAACCCGAGGATACCATCGAATATTGCATGGAGCTCATGTCCAGTAAAAATATCCGCTACATGCCCGTGTTTGACGGCGCCCAGCTGACCGGCATTATTTCCATGAGCGACGTCGTGAAAGAAACGATCCTCACCCAAAAAGAGACGATCAGTCATCTGGAAAGTTATATACATAGGTAAACGCCTGACTTACTCTACCCGTTAAATACAAAGCGAAACCCCGTAAGGTTTCGCTTTTTGGCTTTTATTTAAGCCTAATTTGTTCGACCTTTACCCGCATTCTAAACCGATCAAATTTCATGAGACCGGGAATTATCCTAGCCCTGCCCCTTTCCTTTATCCTGTTTGCCTGTGCCCAGCGATCACCCAATTCATCACATTTGCAAGCCGGAAACGCTAACGACATGTCAGAAATAAAAACAGATACAGCCACATTCGCCAACGGTTGCTTCTGGTGTACAGAAGCCATTTTTAATGAATTAGACGGAGTATTGAGCGCCGTCTCAGGTTATTCAGGCGGACATACCATCAATCCTGATTACAAATCGGTTTGTACCGGCGAAACAGGACATGCCGAAAGCCTGCAGATCACTTACGATCCTTCGAAGATCAGTTTTGATGATCTCCTGGAAGTGTTTTGGAAAACGCATGACCCTACTTCATTGAATCGCCAGGGTGCCGACGTGGGTACCCAATATCGCAGCGCAGTATTTTATCATAATGATGAACAGCGGCAAAAAGCCGAGCATTATAAAAAAGAGATAGATAAAAGCGGAGCTTACGAAAAACCCATCGTGACCGAGATCACCCCCTTTTCTACATTCTACCCGGCTGAGAACTACCACCAGCAATATTTTGAGAACAACGAGAACACAAATCCCTACTGTAAAGTAGTGATCAGGCCGAAACTGGATAAATTCAGAAAAGTTTTCAGAGATAAACTCAAATACTAGTTCTCAGTTTTCAGTTAACCTAATTGATCTTCACTTTCCGCAGTTCCAGCATATTCAAAGCATTGGCTGGAAAATTCTCAACATTCGGTTGAACCAGGCGTACTGCCTTATCATACCACAAAGGCACCACGGGCGCATCATTGATCATCAGTTGATCAGCCTGGCGGTACAATCCATAACGGATAGAATCATTCTTTTCAGCCATAGCCTTTTCAAATAATGCATCGAATTGGGGATTATTATACCTCGTATAATTCGGCGGAGCCGGGTTGCGTGAATAAAAAACAGACAGGTAATTCTCTGCATCCGGGTAATCTGCGATCCAGCTGCCCCTGAAAAACAATGCCCTTGAATTGGAAGTCATTTCCAGTAAAAGAGATTTCTGAACCACTTCCACCTGCACCCGGATACCCGATTCACTTAATTGCTTGGCAATAAAATTGGCCATATCTGCATAAATGGCGATCGTAAGCAGTTTGATAGTGGGAAGTCCGTTCCCATCCGGGAAACCCGCTTCTGCCAATAATTGTTTGGTCTTTGCCGGATCATATGTATATCCCCTGACGATAGATGAATCAAAAGAAGGCAGGCCTACCGGTACAAAACCAGATTCAGCCGGGGTACCCAGTGAGTTTCTCAGATAGAGGATCATTTTTCTCCGGTCGAATCCATAATTGATCGCCTGCCGGATCGCTTTTTGCCGGGTAGGAGAATTTTTTACCAATGAATTCTCAGGATCAACCAATAACCCAAGATATTCCGTGTTCAGATAAGGAATAGCCTGCAAACCGATCTTTCCCTCCCACTCTTTTTTCAAAGTCCCTTTCTTTGTCAGCACTTCATCTTTAAAAGAAGATTCTATGTCATTAATAAATTCAAGCCGTTTTTGCCGGAATAATAAAAACTCAGTTGCCTTGCTGTCGTAAAAACTGATGGACAAACCATCCAGGTAAGGAAGCCTTGCTCCTGCACTGTCTTTTTCAAAATAATTTTCATTTTTCTTCAATACCATGGCCTGTCCTTCTTCCCAGGCAACAAACTGAAAGGGTCCCGTACCGACAGGATGCCTCCTGAAATTCACTCCATATTTAATAACAGCTTCTTCGGGTACGATAGAACAATATTGCATGGAGAGTATGCCCAGTACCGGCTTGTAGGGATGGAGCAGCTTTATTCTGAATAAAGTATCATTGATCGCTTCAAAAGGCAGGATTGAATCCACTTTCCGGTTGAATATCCAGGAACCCGGGCTGGCGGTAGCTTTATTGAGTATCCTCCCCAGGCTATAAACCACATCTTTAGCAATCATTTTCCTTCCCTTGCCCCCGGTAAATGCAACGTCATCATGGAAGTAAACATCATCCCTGAGGTTGAAAGTATAGACGAGACCGTCTTCGGAAATGGTCCAGCTTTTGGCGACCGAGGGAACGATATTCAGTCCATCATCCACTTCCACCAGGGTATTGTATAACTGGTGGTCGGCCCACATCACGGATTGATTTTTCGCAAAAGCAGGATCCAGTGAAGCAATGCCGGTTGTTTCGTTGTAATGGAAAACTTTGCGGTTGCTTTTCTTATTATTATAACAACCGGCAATTAAAAACAGTCCCGTTAGAACGGGAAAAAGACCATTAAAAAAATGATTGCCACATTTAACTTTCATGTAAGGATCCTCAACCTAAATTTACGCTATTAAAAACAGGCACTAAGCTTTATGCAACTTACCACACAGAAATTTTTGATTTTAACTTTTTTCTCTCTCCTGGTCTTTACCCAGCGGGGGTTCAGTCAACGTTCAAGATATACCCACCAGGATACATTACGCGGCTCAATCAACGCAGAAAGAGATTGGTGGGATGTTTACAAATACAATCTTCATGTAACTCCTGTTTATTCCGCAAAAACGATCAGTGGGATGACCGAAATCTTATTTACCATCAAAAAAGAAGGTAATCAAAAAATCATGCAGATCGATC
>DATINK010000166.1:0-3384 GCA_035474355.1 Chitinophagaceae bacterium
TTTTTTCGAAAATTCAGAAACGGTGGCCACTGCATTCACCCGGGCCAGGAATTTTGGGATTTTCTTTTTATAAAATGATACATGCGAGGCTTTATTGAAAGAAGGATAATGCAGGAATGCCAGGTCGTGGATCACCATACATTGTGGCACAGGGGTACGGAGAGAGCAAAAACCGTCACAGGACAGAAACAAGTCGGCTTTATTTTTTTTCAGAACAGAAGGAATTCTTTTGTCGTACCACCATGACCATAACAAAGGATGCCGGGCCGGGGGGCCTGTCACCACGGGAGTAATATTCGCACTGGTAATAAATGCAGGATCAAAAGCCCTGTCGAAAATGAAAATGAAATGGTGTTCCGGGTGATTTTTTACGATACGGCTGATGGTTTCATACAGAAAATACCCGTACCCTTCCAGGTAATCACGCAATAAAAATCTCGTATTAACAGCAATGACCATCGTTAGAACCAAAGATACTAGCGGGCTGCATCAATTCCTTAGTAAAAGGCCAAAAGCAAATAGCAAAAACTTGGTTACAACTTTGGAATTTACGGCCTTCATTTTACGGACAGCTTATCTGTTTTCCCTGAATGGCTTGCAAAAAAGGCAGGAATATTTTCTGTGGATATTCATGAAATACCGCATCCAAAATCAAGCAGTAATACAATTGACTTCCATCCCCGCTTTATCTACTTTTATTCCTTATGTATCGCATTACCCGGCTTCCTGTTACTGTATTGTGTATTCACGATTCCACTATTTCCGGTTATAGCTCAACGTTATTAAATAAGAAAGGTATCCTGAATGCGCATCCGTTCCCGGACGGAAATGAAAAGTATAAAAATATGTGTTTGCAAAACGTGGAAGTTGGTATCGTGAGAATTTATAATATTAAGGTCCCCGCAGAAAAATCCTGACCGGGAAAAATTTAATATTGGAAACATGCTTTACCGGAAAAGGTTGGTATCAAATTTGTTGCTTTTTTGAATAGTGACCCGCAGTTGGGTTTACAATTTGCAGCACCGGGATCATGTTTTTTATAATATACCGGCCAGGAAAGTGAAACGGAATATGTCGGAGTCGGGTATGGCGGTGTATCCTTCAATTTTTACTAAACGACCTCTTAGGTGGAAGAGGATGGTGGCTTGTAAAAGGGGCCTTGGTTCGGGGCCCCTTTCTTTTTTCCTCCCCTGAACGGCAACTCTTCTCATTGATTAGTTTTGTTTACCTTGTGCCATTATGATGGAATATAATACCACTAGAAATCAGCTTGTCATGCGCGAATATGGTCGCCATGTCCAGAAAATGATCGAACACTTATTAACGATCGAGGAGCCCGAGCGCCGCCAAAGAAATGCCCAGGTAGCCATCGAATTGATGGGTTTCCTGAACCCCCACCTGAAAAATGTGGAGGATTTTCGCCATAAATTATGGGACCATTTGTTCCTGATCTCTGATTTTAAACTGGAAGTGAAATCTCCTTATCCCATTCCAACAAGGGAAACCCTGAAAGCTAAACCTGATCCCCTTCCCTATCCAAAACGTTACCCAAAACATTCTCACCTGGGTAAAAACCTGGAAGTGATCATTCAAAAAGCGCTCAAAGAAAATGATGCTGATAAACGGCTGGGGTTTGCCAATGCTATCGCTTATTATATGAAACTGGCTTATAATAACTGGCATAAAGAAACCGTACACGACGATGCCATCCAGAGCGAGCTCACCGGTATTACGGAAGGACAACTCACATTCACCAATACGCCTTATGTAAAGGCTTTTCGCCCGCAACAGGAAAATCGCGACCGTGGTTATGGAAAACCAAGAGGCGGTAAGTTCCAGCAACGCGGCGGTGGAGGTGGCGGCCGTCGCCCGGATAATCGTGGCGGAGGAAATTTCAAAAAGAAAAGATACTGATCGATCTACTGCACGACGCACGCTAAACCTATGCACTCATTCGAGGTGCATGGTGGAAAAAAGCTAAAAGGAAGTATCATTCCGCAAGGTGCCAAGAATGAAGCATTGCAGGTGATCAGCGCCGTCCTTCTCACTCCCGAAAAGGTTACGATCACTAATATCCCCGACATTCTCGACGTCAGCCTGCTGATAGAATTATTAGGCGAAATGAACGTTTCGATTGAAAGGCCTCAACGGGATACGCGGATCTTCCAGGCAAAAGACATCGACAAAGATTATTTACGTAGCGAAAGCTTTCGCAAAAAAAGCGGCCGGCTTCGCGGTTCCGTGATGCTGGCCGGACCGATGCTCAGCCGTTTTCACCAGGCATTTATTCCCAGGCCCGGCGGTGATAAGATCGGCAGGCGAAGACTGGATACACATATCATCGGTTTTGAAAAATTGGGAGCCCGTTATACCCGCGATGAAGAGAACGGGTTTATTGAACTGGAAGCCGCCAACCTGCGTGGCAATGAAATATTACTGGACGAACCTTCTGTAACCGGTACCGCCAATATCATTATGGCTTCCGTGATGGCAAAGGGAACCAGCACGATCTATAATGCCGCTTGTGAACCCTATGTGCAGCAACTCTGCCTCATGCTGAACAAAATGGGAGCAAAGATCAAAGGCATTGGCAGTAACCGTCTCGAAATTGAAGGCGTTGGATCATTGGGAGGAACCCAGCATCGTTTACTTCCGGACATGATCGAAGTGGGTTCATTCATCGGGCTGGCGGCCATGACACAAGGCGATATCATCATTAAAGACGCGGGCATCCAACATCTCGGCGTGATCCCTGAAAAATTCAAGCAATTAGGAATCCGGATGGAGTTTAATGGCGATGATATACATGTTCCATCACAAGATATTTATGAGATCCAGACTTTTATCGACGGTTCCGTCATGACGATCTATGATCATCCCTGGCCGGGTTTTACGCCCGACCTTCTCAGCATTGTTTTGGTTACCGCTATCCAGGCCAGGGGCTCCGTACTGATCCATCAGAAAATGTTTGAAAGCCGGTTATTCTTTGTCGACAAACTGATCGATATGGGTGCGAGGATCGTGCTTTGTGACCCGCACCGTGCGGTGGTGATCGGGCTGGAAAGAGAGCAATCTTTACGCGGTATCAGTATGAGCAGCCCGGATATCCGGGCGGGTGTGGCTTTGCTGATCGCTGCATTAAGTGCAGAGGGAAAAAGCACCATTCAACACATCGAACAGATCGACCGCGGTTACCAGGATATTGATTTACGGCTACAACAATTAGGCGCTGATATTAAAAGGGTGGATGACTGATATGGATATTTTTGAAAAAGATATTATTCTCGAAAATGATCATGCAAAATTGCGCGCCCTGCAGGAAAGTGATTTTGACCATCTCCTTTCTTTTTCCCAGCATGAACCGGAGATCTGGAAATACGGTTC
>DATINK010000167.1:0-3145 GCA_035474355.1 Chitinophagaceae bacterium
GATCGATCTGCAGGAGCCCCTGGAGATCGACAGCATGCGATTAGATGACAGGAGCGTTTCTTCATTCAAACGCGATGGAAATGTTTACCATATTGATTTTGGAGAGACCCACTTTATCAATAATGCAAAACCTCCGCTTCCCCGTAAGTATAGTTTAGAGATATGGTATCATGGTAAACCCCGGGAAGCGATCATGCCCCCCTGGGATGGCGGATGGATATGGTCAAAGGATGAATTGGGCCGGCCCTGGATGTCGGTGGCCTGCCAGGGATTGGGCGCCAGTGTCTGGTATCCCTGTAAGGATCATCAAAGCGATGAACCTGATAATGGCGCAACGCTGAGTGTTACGGTAGCTGACTCACTGGTGGCCGTTGGAAATGGCAGGTTGAAGGATACAAAAAAAACAAAAGATGGTTTAGCTGTCTGGACCTGGGAAGTTAAGAACCCGATCAACAATTATAATATCGTCCCTTATATTGGCAAATACGTGAACTGGAAGGATACCTTGAAAGAAGAAAATGGACAAACCCTCGACCTTGGATTCTGGGTATTGGATTATAACCTGGAAAAAGCAAAAAAGCATTTTAACGCGCAGGTAAAACCCATGCTGAAATGTTTTGAATACTGGTGCGGCCCCTACCCATTTCATGATGATAGTTATAAACTGGTGGAAGCTCCTCACCTGGGAATGGAGCACCAGAGCGCAACAGCTTATGGCAATCATTTTGTCAATGGCTATTATGTAGGTGGAGACAAAGGCATAGATGGCTCGGGAACGGGATGGGGTTCGAAATTCGACTATATCATTATCC
Organism: Chitinophagaceae bacterium; assembly: GCA_035474355.1. Taxonomy (GTDB): domain Bacteria; phylum Bacteroidota; class Bacteroidia; order Chitinophagales; family Chitinophagaceae; genus DATINK01. Next base: position 813 of record DATINK010000167.1, read on the forward strand.
ATGAAAGCGGCCATGAATGGTTTGCCAACAATATCACCACGAATGATATCGCAGACATGTGGGTGCATGAAGGATTTGCCAATTACATGGAATCCCTTTTCGTGGAATGCCAGTATGGTAAGAAAGCTGCAAATGAATATACACAGGGAGAAAGGTCAGGGATCCGCAACAGCAGTCCTATCATCGCACCATATGGTGTAAACAAAGAAGGAAGTGGCGATATGTATCCCAAAGGCGCTAACCTGGTTCATACGATCCGCCAGATCATCAACGACGATGATCTTTTCCGCGATATCCTCCGGGGATTGAATAAAGATTTTTATCATCAAACAGTAGACTCGAAAGACGTGGAAGAATATATTTCCAAAAAATCCAAAAAAGATCTTTCAAAAGTCTTTGACCAATACCTCCGGAATTCCAAACTCCCGCAACTGGAATATAAATTCAAGGGTGATAATATGTCATACCGATGGACGAATTGTATCGATGGCTTTAACATGCCTGTCAGGATCATCCCTTCCAATGAATGGCTATATCCAACCACTGAATGGAAGCAAACAACGGTCACTGCCGATATCATGGATAAGGGATTGCAGGCAGATCCAAATTTTTATATACGGGTTAAGAAGAATGATTAGTTAAATCGCAACCCCTACTCCTCTAACCCCCTGCCCCCTAAAGGGGGTAAACAATATCAATTCATAATTAATTTGATTTGAAAAATGATTCCCCCCTTTAGGGGGGTTGGGGGGTAGTGGGTTACCTTTACCGCATGAGCAGCATCCGGCGGCAAAGCATCATTTCTTCTGTTGTTATCTACACCGGTTTCCTCATTGGGCTGCTGAATATGTATTTCTTTACCCGTAAGGGCCTTTTCCTGGATCCCCAATACGGTTTATACAATGCCTTTATCGCCATCGCCACCATGATGATGGCTTTTTCGAATATGGCCATGCCGGCTTTTATCTCCAAGTTCTATCCTTATTATAGTGCACACCTCCCTCCTAAAAAGAACGACCAGCTTACCCTGGCGATCATCATCAGCGTATTAGGATTTATCATTATCCTCGTTGCCGGGATGATATTCAAAGGCATCGTGATCAGGAAATATACCGCCAACGCACCGGAGATCGTGGCCTATTACAAATGGATCTTCCCGATGGGACTTGGGTTAATGGTATTTACAATACTGGAAGCCTATTCCTGGCAATTGCATCGTTCTGTGTTCACTAATTTCCTAAAAGAGATATTATGGAGACTGTTCAATACGGTATTGATCGTTTTATTTATTACGGGCGTCATTGATAATTTCGACCTGTTTATCAAATTATTTGCATTCAGCTATCCATTTATCGCCCTGGTGTTGTTGATCTATCTTGCTTATCATAAACAGCTCCATTTTACTTTCACAATCAGTCATGTCACCCGCCGCTTTTCAAAAAATATCATCCGGCTCTGCAGTTTTATTTACCCGGCTACGATCATCTTCACAGTTGCCCAGGTTTTCGATTCACTCCTGATCAGTTCGGTATTGGATAATGCGCTCACGAAATTAGCCGTGTATACGGTGGCGCAGAATTTCGCTTCCATGATCCAGGCTCCGCAAAGAGGGATCATATCCGCATCCATTGCACATCTTTCAAAAGGCTGGAAAGAGAAAAACATGGCCCTGATCCAAAGGATCTATCAACGATCCTCCATCAACCAGTTGATCTTTGCTTGCGGCCTCTTCCTGCTCATCATTCTCAATTTTACCGATGCCGTTACGGAATTCAATCTCAAAGGAACTTACCTGGATGCTTATTATGTCGTGATATTGCTGGGGCTGACCCGCATCATAGATATGGGTACGGGCGTGAATGCACAGATCATTGCCACTTCCACTTATTGGCGCTTTGAAATGATCAGCGGCATCATCCTATTATGTTTCATGCTGCCCTTAAGTTATATACTGACCAAAAGATTCGATATCGTCGGCACAGGCGTCGCCCAGCTCATCTCCATATCTATATATAATACGATCCGGATCCTCTTCCTATGGAAGAAATTCAAATTATTTCCCTTCACGCGCCAGACCCTGTATACTATATTACTTGCCGGCACCTGCTTTGCTGTTTGTTATTTTACATTTATGGAGATCCATGGGCTCGCAGGACTGATCCTTCGAAGTGTAGCATTTATGGTTATTTACACAGCGGGAGCCATATATTTTAAATTGTCACCGGATATTAAACCGGTTCTGCAATCCATTTTTGCCAGGCTGGGGATAAAAAGAGTTCAGTAAATAGAAACAGTAGACTGTTTGTTCTCGATCCTGCCTGCGCCGATAAAAC